>JAHEBR010000196.1 GCA_024642185.1 Marivivens sp.
TTCGCGGCACCCGCTTTGAACTCGCGTGCCACGACGATATCGCGGGGCAGGATGACTTCACAGCCGTCGGCATCGGCTTTCTTGAGGATCTCGCGGGCGGTCTCGGCCAGATCGTGCTCGCAGAGCGATTTACCCACGCTGATCCCTTGCGCGGCGAGGAATGTATTGGCCATACCGCCGCCGATCACCAGATGATCGACCTTGCTGACAAGGTTGCCCAGAAGATCAAGCTTGGTCGAGACCTTCGCCCCGCCGACCACGGCGACAACCGGGCGCTGCGGATTGCCGAGCGCCTGATCGAGTGCGCCAAGCTCTTCGGCCATGAGGCGCCCCGCGCAGGAGGGCAGGAGGTGGGCGACGCCTTCGGTCGAGGCGTGCGCCCGGTGGGCGGCCGAGAAGGCATCATTGCAATAGACATCGCCGAGCGAGGCGAGGAACTTGGCCATCGCCGGATCGTTGGCTTCTTCCATCGGCGTGAAGCGGGTGTTCTCGAGAAGGACGACCGAGTCGTAAGGCATGGCGTTGATCGCTTCGCGGCTCGGCTTTTCGATGAAGGCCACGCGGCGGCCCAAGGCGGCCTCAAGCGCGGGCAGGGTGATCCGCAGGCTCATTTCGGGAACAGGCTTGCCCTTGGGGCGGCCGAAGTGGGCCATGAGGATCGGCGTGCCGCCGGCGGCGAGAATATCGTTGATCGTGGGCACGATGCGGTCGATCCGGGTGGTATCGCTCACCTGACCGTTCTCGAACGGCACATTGATATCGACCCGCACGAGCACGCGTTTGCCCTTGAGGTCCATGTCATCCAGCGATTTCCAACCCATCTGATCCTCCGTGATATCCGATAGCCGCCCTTCGATATCGCTTATAGGGCATGGGTCAAGCACCATCCCTTGGCAAGTGCTGCCTGTGGGCATATGTCTCAGCCCGAAGACAGGACTTAAAGGAGAGCCCAGTGGCCGATATCAAAGACCCGGAAAACACCATCATCATCACGCTCAAGGACGGGCCGGTGGTGATCGAACTTCTGCCCGCCGTGGCGCCGAAGCATTCGGAGCGCATGAAAGAGCTGGCCCGCGCCGGCGCCTATGACAACGTCTGCTTCCACCGCGTGATTGACGGCTTCATGGCGCAGACCGGCGATGTGGAGCATGGCGATATGGAGGATGGCTTCAACATCCGCCGCGCCGGCACCGGCGGCTCGGACCTGCCCGACCTTCCGGCCGAGTTTTCCAAGCTGCCGCATGACCGCGGCACCATTGGCGCCGCCCGGTCGATGAACCCGAACTCGGCCAACAGCCAGTTCTTTATTAACTTCAACGATAACCATTTCCTCAATGGCCAATACACGGTTTATGGCCGGGTCATCTCGGGGATGGAGCATGTCGATGCGATCGTGCGCGGCGAGCCGCCGATGAACCCCGATCGCATGATCTCAGTAAAGGTAGCTTCAGATGAATAAACTCGCCGCCGTTCTGGTTTTCGGCCTTGCCGCCTCACCGGCGCTGGCCGCCAACCTCGAGATCACCGTCTCGGGCGAAGCCAACGGCAAGATCGTGATCCACCTGCGCGACGACCTGGCGCCGGGCCACGTTGCGCAGATCTCGGCGCTGGCCAATTCGGGCGCCTATGACGGCGTGGTGTTTCACCGCGTGATCGACGGCTTCATGGCGCAGACGGGCGATGTGGAGTTTGGCAAGGTTGGCGGCGATATGTCGATGGCAGGGTTGGGCGGCTCGTCGCTGCCCGACCTGCGCGCCGAGTTTTCCGCCCAGCCCTTCGAGCGTGGCATCGTCGGCATGGCGCGGGCCAATGATCCGAACTCGGCCAACAGCCAGTTCTTTATCATGTTCGAGCCGGGATACTTCCTGAACGGGCAATACACTGTCATCGGCGAGGTGATCTCGGGCATGGACGTGGTTGACCAGATCAAGCGCGGCGAAGGCCAGAACGGCTCGGTGATCGGCCGTCCCGATGTGATGACCAAGGTTGTCGTGACGGAATAATTTCGGCCTTTGAGCCGGATGGAACGGGCCCTTCGGGGCCCGTCTTCGTTTGGGGCTCTGCCCCCGCGCCTGCGGCGCTCCCCCGGAGTATTTGGAGCCAAAAGAAGCGGCATTGACTTGGGGGGAGGGGCACCGTCTTGTGGGCCGATGGATCGCAAGACGCATATGGACGCTTTCGGGGCGGGATCGCTGATCGCTTTTGCGCTGCTTCTGGCGTTCAATCAGGTGGTGGTGAAGGTGGCGAATGCCGGGTTGCAGCCGGCGTTTTTTGCGGGGCTGAGGTCGGTCGGGGCTGTGGTCTGTGTCTGGGCTTGGCTCTGGTGGCGGGGGATACCGCTGCATTTCCCGAAAGGGGCGTTGGGGGCGGGGATCATTGCTGGCGTCTTTTTTGCCGCCGAGTTTCTGCTTCTGTTCATCGCGCTTGATCTGACCACTGTCGCGCGCAGCGGGATCATGTTTTATTCGATGCCGCTCTGGATGGCGGTGATCGCGCATTTCGTTTTGCCGGATGATCGGGTGACGCCGACCAAGGCGCTTGGGCTTTTGCTGGCGCTCGGCGGCGTGGCGGTGGCGCTCTTTGGACGCGGAGCTGGTGGTGGGGGCAGTTTTTGGGGCGATCTTGCGGCGCTTGGCGGTGCTATTGGTTGGGCGGTGACGGCGCTGATGGCCAAGGCCTCGCCTTTGCGGCACGCGCGCCCCGAAGTGCAGCTTTGGATACAGGTCTTGGTCTCGGGGCCGATCCTGATCCTCGCTGCGCCGCTTTTCGGGCCGCTGATCCGCGATTTGCAGCCGATCCATCTTTGGGCGCTGGCCTTTCAGATCGTCGTCGTGGTGAGCGCGGGCTTTATCTTCTGGCTGTGGCTTTTGTCGATTTATCCGGCCTCGGGCGTCGCTTCGTTCAGCTTTCTCTCGCCGGTTTTTTCCGTGCTTCTGGGCTGGCTGATCCTTGGCGAGGAGATCAGGCTTGAGATCGTCGTTGCGCTTGTTCTGGTGGCGGCGGGGATCTTGTTGATCAACCGCCCGCCGAAGAAAGCCTAGAGGGGCATCGTCATCAGGGAATAGCGGTCGCGCGGGGCGAAGCCGCATTTGCGGTAGAGCTTTTGCGCCGCCGGATCGTCACGGTCGACCTCGAGGTGGATCGCTGTCACCCCCGCATCGCGCAGGGCGCGCGCGAGGGCGAAGAGGGCTTCGGTGGCGAGGCCACGGCCGCGCACGGCGGTGCGGACGTAGATCTCGTCGATCCGGGCCTCCATGCCGCCAAGCTCGATCGACCAGCCGAAGGTGACGATCAGGTAGCCCGTGGGCGCGCGGGTGGGGCCGAAGAGATAGGCCGCGCCATAGGGTGAGCCTTCGAGAAGGGGCTGGACGGCGGCGCCCCGCGCCTCGTCATGCCCTGCCATCCCGTATTCGGCGGCAAAGCGCGACATGAGATCAGCGAGGCGCTCGGCGTCCTCGGGGCGGCAAAGGCTGAGGGCGGCCATCAGAGGCGGCCGATCCGGTCGGTCAGCAGGCGGAAGAAGCCATCGGCCTGGATATCGCCGATGAAGAGGCAGTTGGCGGGGCGTTTGGTGACGCGCCACCAATCGGCCACGGTCATGCCGAGGGTCAGATCCGAGGTTGTCTCGATCTCGACGTTGATCTCGCGGCCCGAGAAGAGATAGGGGTCGAGCAGATAGGCGATCACGCAAGGATCGTGCAGCGGCGCGCCTTGGCTGCCGTATTTCTCCATGTCGAAGCGTTCGAAGAAATCCGTCCATTCGGCGACCATGATGCCCGGCCGCGTGCCAAGCGCGCGGAAGGCTTCGATCCGGGGGCGGGTGGTCAGCGCCTTGTGGGTCACGTCGAGCGGCATGACGACGAGCGGCACGCCCGCCTTGAACACGATCGCGGCGGCCTCGGGGTCGACGTAGATGTTGAATTCCGCCGCGGGCGTGATGTTGCCCACCTCGAAATAGGCGCCGCCCATGAGGACGATTTCCTGCACGCGGGGGATGATGTCGGGGGCCTTGAGGAAGGCGGTGGCGATATTGGTCAGGGGGCCGAGCGGGCAGAGGGTGACGGTTTTCTCAGGCTCGCGCCGCAGCGTCTCGATCAGGAAATCGACCGCGTGCTGATCCTGCAGGGGCATCACCGGATCGTCCATCTTCGGGCCGTCGAGGCCGGTCTTGCCATGGACGTGTTCGGCGGTGACGAGCTTGCGCTTGAGGGGCGCATCGCAGCCGGCGAAAACGCGGATCTCGGGCTTGCCGGC
>JAHEBR010000197.1:0-1667 GCA_024642185.1 Marivivens sp.
CCGCAGGACGCCAAGCCCGCGATGGCGGCGCTTTTGTCGGGCGGTGGAGCGAGTGTGACGGGGAGCGGCGCGGCGTCTGCTAGATGGCTTTGTGATCTTCCGAAGGGTGACGACCTGACGATCACTTGCGGGTCCGAACCCGCCGAGACCGGCCCGCGCGCCCTGCACTTCGCGCCGCAGCGGTTTGCGCTGGGCGTAGGC
The DNA here is from genome assembly GCA_024642185.1 of Marivivens sp. GTDB lineage: Bacteria > Pseudomonadota > Alphaproteobacteria > Rhodobacterales > Rhodobacteraceae > RFZI01. The sequence continues at coordinate 202 of JAHEBR010000197.1, forward strand.
TGCGCCCGCAATTGTCCGCCGGAGGAGTTGAAGGCGCTGGTGGACGGGGCCTTGCAAGAGGCCGGGATCAGCCCCTTCGCGATCCATTCGGTGAATACCATCGCGCTTAAGGCCGACGAACCCGCGATCCTCGCGCTTGCCCGCGATCTCGGTGTGCCGCTGCGGCTGTTTGAGGCGGGGGCGCTAGAGGCGGAAACGCCGCGCCTAGCCAATCCTTCCGAGGTGGTCTTTGCCGAGGTTGGCGCGCATGGCGTGTCCGAGGGGGCGGCGCTGGCGCAAGTTGGGGCCGAGGGCGCCCTCAGCCACCCCAAGCGCAAGACCGCGAATGCCACCTGTGCTATAGCTGAAACCGTAACGCCAATGACCGAGCTTCGCGGCCGCCCGCGCGGGCGGCTTTCGGTTGTGGGCATCGGCCCCGGCCAATCGGCTTGGCGCACGCCCGAGGTCTCGCGGCTGGTGGCTGAGGCGGAGGAACTGGTGGGCTATGGCCTTTACATCGACCTTCTCGGCCCGCTGGCCGCGGGCAAGCCCCGCGCCGATTTCCCGCTTGGTGGCGAAGAGGCGCGGTGCCGCTATGCGCTCGAAGAGGCGGGCAAGGGCAAGAACGTGGCCCTCGTCTGTTCGGGCGATGCGGGCATCTATGCGATGGGCGCGCTGGTGTTCGAGCTTCTGGATCGGCCCGAGGGCGAGATGGGTGTGAGCGACGCGGCGCGGCGGGTTGAGGTGGTCTGCTCGCCGGGGGTTTCGGCGCTGCAAGGGGCTGCGGCGCGGGCCGGGGCACCTTTGGGGCATGACTTCTGCACCATTTCGTTGTCGGATCTTCTGACGCCGCGCGACGATATTCTCCGCCGATTGAAGGCCGCCGCCGAGGGCGATTTCGTCATTGCCTTCTACAATCCGGTCTCCAAGACCCGCCGGACCCTTCTGGCCGAGGCGCGGGAGATCCTGTTGCAGCATCGCCCCGCGGATACGCCGGTGATGCTAGCGAGCAATTTGGGGCGGCCGGAGGAGTACGTCCGATACCGGCGGCTCGACGAGTTGGAGGTGGATGAGGTGGATATGTTGACTGTTGTGTTGGTTGGCTCGTCCAACACGCGGCTGGCGCAATTGGGTGAGGGGCCGCGGATGTTTACGCCGCGCGGCTATGCGCGGCGGATCGATGGTGATCTGCGCCATGTGGGCAATCGGCATCTGGAAGAAGAGGGGGGCTCTGCCCCCGCCCCTGCGGGGCTCCCCCGGAGTATTTCGGGCCAAAAGAATGAGGGTTTGGCATGAAGGTTTGGTTCATCGGAGCGGGGCCGGGGGATCCGGAGCTTTTGACACTGAAGGCGGCGCGGATCATCGGGCAATGTCCGGTGTGTCTTTATGCGGGGTCTTTGGTGCCGCCCGAGGTGGTGGCCTGTGCGCCCGAGGGGGCGCGAGTGATGGATACCGCGCCGATGACTTTGGACGACACGCATGCCGAG
>JAHEBR010000197.1:1677-4243 GCA_024642185.1 Marivivens sp.
GATTCTGGCGGCGCGGGAGCGGGGCGAGGATGTGGCGCGGGTGCATTCGGGCGACCCTTCGCTTTATGGCGCGATTGCCGAGCAGATCCGGCGGCTCAAGGCCGACGGGATCGACTATGAGGTGATCCCGGGCGTTCCGGCCTATGCCGCCGCTGCCGCCGCGCTTGGGCAGGAGTTGACCATTCCCGAGGTGGCGCAGTCGATTGTGCTTACCCGGATGTCGATGAAATCGACCTCGATGCCCGAAGGCGAGACCTTGGAGAATTTCGCCCGCACGGGCGCGACGCTGGCCATACACCTCGGTATTCGGGCCTTGCGCGAGATCGAGCGGCAGCTTGCGCCCTATTACGGGGCGGATTGCCCGCTGGCCGTGATCTATCGCGTCGGCTGGCCGGATCAGCAGATCATTCGCGGCACGCTGTCGGATATTCACGCCAAGGTGCGGGCGGCCAAGATCACGCGCACGGCGCTGATCCTTGTGGGGCCTGCATTGGCTGATACGCATGGTTTCCCCGATTCCGCGCTTTATGACGCGGGCAAGCCGCATGTTTTGCGGCCTCGGGTCAAGGAACGGGTGAGGTAGAGCTGCAACATCCGAATGTTCGCGAATCCGCGACAGGTTGTTAACTTGATTTTCAATGGGTTCGCGCCATCCTAGGGGCAAGGGTGGGGGTGTTGTTATGTCCATGTATTTGCCGGAAGCCGTTCGCAAGGGGCTCGAAGACGCGCGCAAAACCGCGTTGCGGCGCTCGTCGCGGCTCTGTGTTCACAATGATGATAAGGTCTATAAGGTGCTGCGTCTCTGGGACGGCGGCTTTGCCATGGATGCCGAGGATGCGCCGCATCTGCGCGGCCATGTCGATCTTTATGACGGGATGCGCCATCTCTATCAGTGCCTCGTGATCGCCTCGCGGGAAGAGAACGGCGAGATGATTTTCGAGTTCAAATGGCACACCGCCGTGCATGATCGCCCGCCCGTGGATTTCGAGCGCATCTCGGAAGAGCCGGTTGCCCTTATTGGGCGTCGGGCCGACTGATTACTGCAAATCCCTGAAGGCGACTTGCAGGCGCTCGACCGCTTCGATGACGCGCGAGCGTTGGGTGCCGATGTTGAAGCGCAGGCAGGTCTCGCCGCCGGTGCCGAAGGGGGCACCGGGGCTTGTGCCGATATGGGCATCGTCGCGGACGCGGGCGGTGAATTCGCCGGGCGCCATGCCGGTGCCGGAAAAGTCGATCCAGGCGAGATAGGTGCTTTCCATCGGCATGAACGAGAGGCCGGGGATCTGGGCGATACCTTCGGCCATAACGGCGGCATTGCCGGCGAGATAGGCGCAGAGGGCATCGACCCAGGCCGCGCCTTCGGGGCTGTAGGCAGCTTGCGTCATCCGCACGCCGTAGAGGTTGGGCGATATATCGAGCGCGCCGATGGCATGGGCGAAACGGCGGCGCAGGGTCTCGTCGGGGATGATGACGTTGCCGGTGCGAAGGCCTGCGAGGTTGAAGGTCTTTGAGGCCGAATTCATCATGATCAGCCGGTCGAGGATATCGGGGCAGGCGACCGCCATCGGGATATGGGTGTGGCCCGGGTGGACGAGGTCGTTGTGGATCTCGTCGGAGATCAGCAAGAGGTCGTGTTTCACGCAGAAATCGGCGATGGAGCGCAGCTCGTCGCGGGTCCAGACGCGGCCGGCGGGATTGTGCGGCGAGGAGATGATGAGGATCTTTTCGGCCCCGGTCATCAGGGCGTCATAGCGATCCCAGTCGAGCACATATTTGCCGCCTTCCTTGGCAAGCGGCAGGTGGCGGGCCGTGCGGCCGTTGCGTTCCGTCTTCATCTGGAATTCGTGATAGACCGGCGTGAAGAAGGCCACGGCATCGCCCGGCTGCGAGAAGGTTTGCAGGGTGATGGCAATGGCGTTGCCGAGGCCGAAGGTCGTCAGGCACCAGCGGGGGTCGATGGTCCAGCCGTGGCGGTTTTCCTGCCACCAGGCGACAGAGGCATAGAAGTCCTCCATCCGGCAGAAATAGCCGAAATCGCCCGCTTCGGTGATGCGGCGGGCGGTGTCGATCACGCAGGCGGGGGGCTGAAAATCCATATCGGCCACCCACATGGGCAGGGATCTTTCGGCGGTGACGCCGGTATGGATGTGGGCTTCGTCCCACTTCTTGCCGCCAAGGCCCTTGCGGTGGAAAAGCGTGTCGAAATTCATGGTGCCCTCGAATGATCCCATGTGAAGCTATCGCAAAGGAGATCGGGTGCAAGGGGCTGATCGCAACCGTTGCACCGGCGGCCTGCATATTCTACATGGCGGCGCATGACCCTGCGACCGATCCTGATCCATCCCGACCCGCGCCTGAAAACGGTGTGCAAGCCCGTGACCGACCTCACGGACGATATCCGCCGTTTGGCCGACGACATGCTGGCGACGATGTATGACGCGCCGGGCATCGGCCTTGCCGCGCCGCAGGTGGGCGTTCTGGGGCGGATGCTGGTGATGGATTGCGTCAAGGGCGAGGACGAGGCGCCGAAGCCGATGGTGCTGATCAACCCCGAGGTCACTTGGTC
>JAHEBR010000198.1 GCA_024642185.1 Marivivens sp.
TGCCGTCAAAGGCGCTCGCGTCGTTGGTCGGCACCTTGTCGGGCGTATGGGCGCGGTTTTTCCATCCGTCGATGATCCCCGACAGCTGCCGCGCGGGCCAGCGCTTTTCGTCGATATTGGCGGCGACGATCAGCTGCTTCATCAGCCGCACCTGATCGTCGGTATCGAGGATGGTGAAGTTGGATTTGAGGCCCACAAGCTCGGCATGGCGGCGCAAAAGCTTCACGCCGAGCGCGTGAAAGGTGCCGAGCCACGGCATCCCCTCGACCGTCTCGCCCAAAAGCCGCGCGACGCGGTCTTTCATTTCCCGCGCGGCCTTGTTGGTGAAGGTCACTGCGAGGATTTCGTTGGGGCGGGCGCGGCCTGTCGTCAGAAGATGGGCGATGCGGGTGGTGAGCGCCTTGGTCTTGCCCGTTCCTGCGCCGGCAAGCATCAGGACCGGCCCGTCGAGCGCCTCGACCGCCTCTAGCTGTTGCTCGTTGAGGCCATTGAGATATGGCATCGGACGCGCCGCCATCGCCCGCTGGCTCAGGGGGACTTTGGGGGCATCCACTTGGGGATCGAAATCGTCGAAATCGCTCATGGCGCCGACGATAGCGTGGGCGGTGGCGTTGTTAAAGATGTGTTCTGCAATTGTTCTTAAGCGCCGCGCCGCTATTTCGCGCGGTAGACGCGGGCGATCCCGTCGATATAGCGCAGGAAGAGGCGCGAGAAGGTGGTGATTTCATCCTCGCTCCAGCCCTCGTAGATGGCCGACATCTTCGACCATTTCTGATCGCTGATCTGGCCCAAGACCTTCCAGGCGGCATCGGTCAGAACAAGGATCGACTTGCGGCCGTCGTCTTGGACGGCCTCGCGCCGGGCATAGCCTCGGGCAATAAGGTCTGATGCAATCCGGCTTGCGCGGGACGGATCGATATCCATCTCCTCGGCCAGAAGGCCAACCGTTACCTGTGCCGCCTCACGGCCAAATCCGTTTTGCAGGCGCAGGATCGCGGTCATGGCATAGAACTGCGACAGGTCGAGATCGAGACCAAGCTCTTCGATCAGCTTGCCCAGAACCTCGCCCTTCATCACCATCCGGTGCCACTGGAAAACGCCGGAATCGAGATCGAGCATCGCCTTGACGATCTCGGGCGCAAAGCCATCCGTGGCGAGCCGCGCCGCGACCGCCTCTTGGTAGCATCTGATGGCCTCGTCGGCCTTGCCCTGATCTTTTGCCATGATCTTTTGCATGCCGCCTTTGATTACACCCAAGCGCGCCGGTCAAGTAGGTGCGCCTCACAAATATGTGCTGTTGACATATATATTCCCTCGTCATAGTCAAACCCCCAATTGGCCGCAGGGCCAAAAACCGGAGATTCCCATGACCACTGACCAAACCGACGACGATCACCACGGTGAACGGCCCAAGAACGTGCCGATGATCATCGCCTCGATCGCGATCCTTCTGCTTTTGGCCTCGCTCGACCAGACCATTGTCTCGACCGCGCTTCCGACCATCGTCTCGGACCTTGGCGGCCTCGAGCATCTGAGCTGGGTCGTTACCGCCTATATCCTCTCCTCGACCATCGTTGCCCCGCTTTATGGCAAAATCGGCGACCTTTACGGCCGCCGGAATACGGTTGCTGTCGCGGTCGGCATCTTCCTTCTGGGCTCGGCGCTTTGCGGCATCTCGCAAGACATGACCCAGCTGATCCTGTCGCGCGCGCTTCAGGGCCTTGGCGGCGGCGGCCTTTTCGTGCTGACGCTCTCGGTCATTGGCGATGTGATCCCGCCGCAGGATCGCGGCAAGGTTCAGGGCGTCTTCGCGGCTGTTTTCTCGATCTCGTCGGTGGTTGGCCCGCTCTTGGGCGGCTGGTTCGTCGATCAGTTCAGCTGGCACTGGATCTTCTTCATCAACATCCCCCTCGGCCTGTTCGCCGCTGCGGCGTTCTGGATGAGCTTTCATCCCAAGATGCACCGCGTGTCGCACAAGATCGACTGGCTGGGCGCTGTGACCCTTTCTGTCTCGCTGGCATCTCTGACGCTGGTGACCACCTTCGGCGGCCGCACCTACGACTGGATGTCGCCCGAGATTTTCGGTCTTGGCGCTGCTGCTGTGGTCTTTGCTGTAGCCTTCATCATGGTCGAACTGCGGGCCTCCGAGCCGATCGTTCCGCTTGAGCTTTTCAAGCTCAACGTTTTCTGGGTGACCTCAATCATCGGCTTCATCTCGGGCGCGGCGATGTTCGGCGCGATCACCTTCCTGCCGCTCTATCTGCAGATCGCCAAAGGCGTGACGCCGACCCAATCGGGCCTGATGCTGATCCCCATGACCTTTGGCATCCTGTTCTCCTCGACCATCGCCGGCCAGACCATGTCGCGCATGGGCAAATACTATTACCTGCCGATCGCCGGGATGATTTCGCTGATCTTCGGGATGTATCTTCTGACCCACCTACAGCCCGACACCTCCACGCTGGTGTTCAGCCTCTATCTTATCACCGTGGGCTTCGGCATGGGCTTTATCTTCCCGGTCGTCACCACTGCCGTGCAGAATGCCGTGCCCAAGAAACAACTTGGCGCGGCAACCGCCTCGGGCCTTCTGTTCCGTCAGGTTGGCGGCTCGCTCGGTGTGGCTGTGTTCGGCGCGCTTTTCACCGCTCGTATGTCGGCCCAGTTTGCCGGAGCGCCGGGCGGGCTTGGCGAGGGGATGTCATCCTTCGGTCCGCAGATGGTCGCCGGGCTTTCCGAGCCGGTGCGCGCCATGGTCGCCCAAGGCGTGGTGAACGCGCTGCACCCGATCTATTGGGTGGCGATGGCGCTGGCCGCTGTGGGCCTCGGCTTTGCCTTCATGCTTAAGGAAGTGCCGCTGCACAACCGGCACGTCCCCAAGGGCGAATAGCGCCTAGTTTAAAATCGAACGGGGCGCGTCGGGAAACCGGCGCGCCCTTTTCATTTGTGCTTCTGCGGCATCATGTCGTGTTAGCGATAACATATATCCTTTTCGGATCATTTACCCCTAAGAATTTCAGCCATACAAATGCTGCACCTGCACAATGGGGAGATCGCAGCCGATGGCCGAGTTCAAGAAGATCCTTGTCGCCAACCGTGGGGAAATTGCCATCCGCGTGATGCGCGCCGCCAATGAGATGGGCAAGAAGACCGTCGCCGTCTTTGCCGAGGAAGACAAACTCGGGCTGCACCGCTTCAAGGCCGACGAGGCCTACCGGATCGGTGAGGGGCTCGGGCCGGTCGCCGCCTATCTCTCGATCCCGGAAATCATCCGCGTCGCCAAGATGGCCGGGGCCGATGCCATTCACCCCGGCTATGGCCTTTTGTCGGAAAACCCCGATTTCGTCGATGCCTGCGACGCGGCTGGCATCACCTTCATTGGCCCAAAGGCGCGCACAATGCGCGAGCTGGGCGACAAGGCCAGTGCACGTCAGGTCGCCATCGCGGCTGGCGTTCCCGTGATCCCCGCGACCGATGTTCTGGGTGACGACATGGCGCTTATCGCCAGACAGGCCGCAGAGGTTGGCTATCCCCTGATGCTCAAGGCCTCTTGGGGCGGCGGCGGGCGCGGAATGCGGCCGATCCTTTCCGAAAAGGAACTGGCCGAGAAGGTCCGCGAGGGCCGGCGCGAGGCCGAGGCGGCCTTTGGCAATGGCGAGGGGTATCTCGAAAAGATGATCCAGCGCGCCCGCCACGTCGAGGTGCAGATCCTCGGCGACAAGATGGGCAATATCTACCACCTCTGGGAGCGCGACTGCACCGTGCAGCGCCGCAACCAGAAGGTCGTCGAACGGGCCCCTGCGCCGTATCTCAGCCAAGCCCAGCGCGAAGAGATCTGCGAGCTTGGCCGCAAAATCTGCGCCCATGTGAATTACGAATGTGCCGGCACGGTCGAATTCCTCATGGATATGGATTCGGGCAATTTCTACTTCATCGAAGTGAACCCCCGCGTGCAGGTCGAGCATACGGTCACCGAGGAAGTGACCGATATCGACATCGTCCGCGCCCAGATCCTGATTGCCGAGGGCAAGAGCCTTGCCGAGGCCACCGGCGTGGCCCGGCAGGAAGACGTGAAACTCGACGGTCACGCGCTTCAGTGCCGCGTGACGACCGAAGACCCGCTCAACAACTTTATCCCCGACTATGGCCGCATCCAGATCTATCGCTCGGCCACCGGCCCCGGCATCCGCCTTGATGGCGGCACCGCCTATTCGGGTGCGGTCATCACCCGAATAGGCGG
>JAHEBR010000199.1 GCA_024642185.1 Marivivens sp.
CCAGTGGCCCCCCGATCTTTTTGGCGCTGCGGCCTGCCTATTCGGCCGCTTCTATATAATCCTCGAGCGGCGGGCAGGTGCAGATCAGGTGCCTGTCGCCATAGACGTTGTCGACGCGGTTCACCGGAGACCAGTATTTGTCGACGCGGAAGGAACCAGCCGGGAAGCAGCCCTCTTTGCGGGTGTAGGGGCGATCCCAGTCGCTGACGAGGTCTTCGACCGTGTGGGGCGCGTTGCACAGCGGGTTGTTGTCCTGCGGCCAGTCGCCCGCTTCGACCCGTGCAATTTCGGCGCGGATGTCGAGCATGGCGTTGCAGAAGCGATCCAGCTCGGCCTTGGTTTCCGATTCCGTGGGCTCCACCATCAGCGTCCCGGCCACAGGCCAGCTCATGGTCGGCGCGTGGAAGCCGTTGTCGATCAACCGCTTGGCGATATCGTCGACCGTAACGCCTGCGCTGTCAGCGAAGGGGCGTGTATCGAGGATGCACTCGTGCGCGACGCGGCCGTTGCGGCCCGAATATTCGATTTCGTAGGCGTCGCCCAAACGTTTGGCGATGTAGTTGGCATTGAGGATTGCAACCTTGGTCGCCTGTGTCAGGCCCTTGCCCCCCATCATCAGCACATAAGCCCAGGAGATCAGGAGGATCGAGGCCGAGCCATAGGGCGCCGCCGAAACGGGGCCTTCCGCGCCGCCGGTTTCGGGATGGCCGGGCAGATAGGGCGCGAGGTGCGCCTTGACGCCGATCGGACCCATGCCGGGGCCGCCGCCGCCATGGGGAATGGCGAAGGTCTTGTGCAGGTTGAGGTGGCTCACATCGCCGCCCAGATCGCCGGGGCGGGAAATGCCGACCATGGCGTTCATGTTGGCGCCGTCGATATAGACCTGCCCGCCGAACTGATGCGTGATCTCGCAGACCTCGCGGACGGTTTCCTCAAACACGCCGAAGGTCGAGGGATAGGTGATCATGCAAGCCGCCAGTCGCTCGCCCGCCGCTTCGGCCTTGGCGCGGAAATCGGCCACGTCGATGTTGCCCTCTTCGGTCGATTTCACCACGACCACCTCCATGCCGCACATCTGGGCCGAGGCCGGGTTGGTGCCATGGGCCGAGACGGGGATGAGGCAAATCTTGCGCTCGGCATCACCACGGGCGCGGTGATAGGCCATGATCGTCAGAAGCCCCGCGTATTCGCCCTGCGCGCCCGAGTTGGGCTGCATCGACATGGCGTCATAGCCTGTAACGGTGCAGAGCTTGGCCGACAGGTCGGTGATCATCTCCTGATAGCCCGCCGCCTGATCGAGCGGAACGAAGGGGTGCAGGAAGGCGAACTCGGGCCATGTGATCGGCATCATCTCAACCGCGGCGTTGAGCTTCATGGTGCAGGAGCCCAAGGGGATCATGGCGCGGTCGAGCGCGAGGTCGCGGTCGGAGAGGCGGCGCATATAGCGCATCATCTCGGTCTCGGCGCGGTTCATGTGGAAGATCGGGTGGGTGAGATAGTCGGACTGGCGGTGCAGCTCTTCGGGCACGCGGTAGTGGTGCGAGATGTCGTCGTCCTTGCGGTCGATGCCGAAGGCGCGCCAGACGGCCTCGATGGTCGTGCGGCGGGTGCGCTCATCAAGGCTGATGCCGACCTTTCTCTTGCCGATTTTGCGCAGGTTGATGCCGTTCTCGACGGCAAGCTGCATGACGGCGGCTTGAAGCGGGCCGACATCAACGGTGATGGTATCGAAGAACACCTCGGGCTCGACCTTGAATCCAGCCGCTTCAAGCCCCTGTGCAAGGCGGACGGTCTTGCGGTGAATCCGCTGGGCGATGGCCTGAAGGCCCTTGGGCCCGTGGAACACGGCATACATCGACGCCATGACGGCCAGAAGCGCCTGCGCGGTGCAGACGTTGGAGGTGGCCTTCTCGCGGCGGATGTGCTGCTCGCGGGTTTGCAACGAGAGGCGATAGGCGGGGTGGCCGTGGCTATCGACCGAGACGCCGACGATGCGGCCCGGCATGGAGCGCTTGTATTCATCCTTGCAGGCGAAATAGGCGGCGTGCGGGCCGCCATAGCCCAAGGGCACGCCGAAGCGCTGGGTCGAGCCCACGGCGATATCGGCGCCCATCGCGCCCGGCTCTTTCAAAAGCGTGAGCGACAGGGGGTCGGCCGCGACAATGGCGATGGCTTTGGCCGCGTGGAGCTTGGCGATCACGTCCGAGAAATCGCGCACATGGCCATAGGTGCCGGGATACTGGAAGATCGCGCCGAAGACGGCCTCGGCGTCGATTTCGTCGGGGTTGCCGACGATGACCTCGATGCCCAGAGGCGCGGCGCGGGTCTGGATCACGGCGATGTTCTGGGGGTGGCAATCCTGATCGACGAAAAACGCCTTGGCCTTGGATTTCGCAACCCGCTGGGCCATGGTCATGGCCTCGGCGGCGGCGGTGGCTTCGTCGAGAAGCGATGCGTTGGCGATCTCGAGCCCCGTGAGATCGCAGATCATCGTCTGATAATTGAGAAGCGCCTCGAGGCGGCCCTGCGAAATCTCGGGCTGATAGGGGGTATAGGCGGTATACCAGGCCGGGTTTTCAAGGATGTTGCGCTGGATCGCGGGAGGCGTGACCGTGCCGTAATAGCCCTGACCGATGAGCGAGGTCAGAACCTGATTTTTCTTGGCAACCTGACCGAGGAAGAACAGAAGCTCGCCCTCCGACTTGGGCTTGCCGAAATCCAAGGGCTCGTGCTGGCGCAGCGAGCGCGGGACCGTCTCGTCGATCAGCGCATCGAGGCTCTCGGCGCCGACGACCTTGAGCATCTCGGCCATTTCCTCGGGCGAGGGGCCGATGTGGCGGCGGTTGGCAAAATCATAGGGAAGATAGTCGGTCGGTTCAAACGGCATGGTGCCTCTCCCGGAGGGATGATGGGGGGGTGCGGGGGCGACTACCGCCCCCGCCGGATTGTTGGGCAATCGTGGTTTAGCCGATGAAATCTTTGTAGGCGGCTTCGTCCATCAGATCGTCGAGGACGGAGAGATCTTCGATCTTCATCTTGAAGAACCAGCCGTCGCCCAGCGGGTCTTCGTTCACGAGGCCCGGATTATCGGCGAGAACGTCGTTCACCTCGACCACCGTCCCGTCGAGCGGAGCGAGGATGTCGGAGGCGGCCTTGACGCTTTCGATCACGGCAACTTCGTCATCCTTGGCAACCTCGGTGTCGGCCTCGGGCAGATCGACAAAGACGATATCGCCCAGCTGTTCGCTGGCGTGTTCGGTGATGCCGACCACGACGAGATCACCCTCGACGCGGAGCCATTCGTGTTCTTCGGTGTATTTCATTTCTTCTTTCTCCAGTTGGACTTAGCGTTTGTATCCGGCCGGGCGGAATGGCATGGCCGTTACCACCGCGGGAAGTCTTTTGCCACGCACCTCGCCCCAGATTTGGGTGCCTGCGGCAGAATGTTCCGATGCGATATAGCCCATCGACATGGGCCGCCCGATCGAGGGCCCGAAGGCGCCGGAGGTGACGGTGCCGATGGGCTCGCCGCCGGTCTCGTGGGCGAAAAGCGGGGTCTCGGCGCGCATCGGCGCGCGGCCTTCGGGCAGAAGGCCGATGCGCAGGCGGGCGGGGCCGTTGGCCAGTTCTCCAAGGATGCGGGCGGCGCCGGGGAAGCCGCCTTCACGGGTGCCACCTGCGCGGCGGGCTTTCTGCATGGCCCAGTTGAGCGCCGCTTCGACGGGGGTTGTCGTGGTGTCGAGGTCGGAGCCGTAGAGGCAGAGGCCGGCCTCGAGGCGCAAGCTGTCGCGGGCGCCGAGGCCGATGGGGGCCACGCGCGCATCAGTCAGAAGGGCGCGGGCCAAAGCCACGGCCTGATCGTTGGCCACGGAGATCTCAAAGCCGTCCTCGCCGGAATAGCCGGAGCGGGAAATCCACAGATCGCCGAAAGCGGAAGGGGCGATGATCACATCCATAAAGGCCATCTCGGCCACGCCCGGCACATGGGCGGCAAGGGCCGCCTCGGCGTCGGGGCCTTGCAGGGCAAGGAGGGCGCGGTCGGTGATCACCTCGATCTCGCAGGCGCCCGAAAGGTGGGCGGCAAGGTGGGCGGCGTCGGCCTCCTTGCAGGCGGCGTTGACGACGAGGAAGAGATGATCGCCGCGATTGGCGACCATCAGATCGTCGAGGATGCCGCCTTGGTTATTGGTGAAAAGCGCATAGCGCTGGCGCCCCTCTTTAAGGCCGAGGATATC
>JAHEBR010000200.1 GCA_024642185.1 Marivivens sp.
CGTAGGGCAGGACCGCGCGGGTGGCGTAGCCGCAGATCTGCGCGTGCCAGATGCCCACCAGAGCGAGCAGCGCGGGCATGTTCTCGTGCCACTGGGCGGCGCGGAAATGGCGGTCCATCTCCTGTCCGCCGCGCAGGAAGGCGCGGAAGGCCTCTGGGCCGATGGCGATCATCAGCGACAGGCCGATCGGCCCCCAGACCGAATAGCGCCCGCCCACCCAATCGGCGAAGCCGAAGACGCGTTCTGCAGGGATTCCAAAGGCTTCTGTCCGGCTCTTCGAGGTCGAAAGCGCCACAAACTGAGCCGCCGGATCCTTCACCGCCTCAGACATCCACGCCCGCGCCGTATGGGCGTTGGTCATGGTCTCGATGGTGGTAAAGGTCTTGGAGGCGACGATCACCAGCGTTGTTGCCGGATCACAGCGGCGCAGCACATCGGCGATGTCGCCGGGGTCGACGTTGGAGACGAAGTGGCAGCGCGGCCCGTCGTGATAGGGCGAGAGGGCACGGACGGCCATTGCGGGGCCGAGGTCGGAGCCGCCGATGCCGATGTTGATCACATCGGTGATTGCCCCGCCCTGCCCCTTGAAGGCGCCGGAGCGGACCCTTTCGGCAAAGGTCTCCATCCGTTTTAGCGTGGCGCGAACCTCGGGCATCACATCCTGCCCGTCCACCCGCACCGGCCCGCCATCGAGATTGCGCAGGGCGGTGTGCAAGACGGCGCGACCTTCGGTTTCGTTGATCGCCTGGCCCGAGAACATCGCCTCGCGGCGCTCGGCCACCTTGGCCCTATCAAGCAGGTCGATCAGAAGCGCCCGACCTTCCGCATCAATATTCGTCTTGGAATAATCGAAGAGCATATCGCCGACGCGCACCGAGAAATCCTCGGCCCGTTTGTCGTCGAAAAGGGTTTCGAACCGCCGACGGTCGGTGCGCGCCTGATGCGCCCTCAGATCATCCCACATGGATCAGCTTTCCGCCCAGTGAACCGTCAGCCCCGACAGGAAGGCCGCAATCGGCGCCTCTTCGGGCGTCAGCGTCTTGGCGCGTTCGAGCGCCTTGAGCTTGTGATTGCCGACAATCACGAGATGTTTGGAAATCGCCCCATTCAGCACCTTTGCCGAGAGGGTCACGCGCGGCTCGGGAATGCCCTCGGCGCGGGCGGAATAGAGAATCCTTTCGCCGTGCAGCGCGGCGGCAAGGTCGTCCGAACCGGGAAAGAGCGAAGCGGTATGCATATCCGCGCCCATTCCCAAAATCAGGACCGAAATGGGAAGGTATGGCTCGATCGCAAGCTCCAAACCTTCAAGCGCGTGTTCGGGCTCGTCCATGGGGGCATAGAGCGGCAGATAATTCGCCGCGGCCGCACGATTGACGAGCAGGCGCTCTTTGACCAGCCGCGTATTGGAACGTTCGGATGTCTCAGGCACCCACCGCTCGTCGGTAAGCATCACATTGACCTTGCTCCAGTCAAGGTCAGCCGCACAGAGGACGTCGAACATCGGCCCCGGCGTTTCGCCACCCGTCACAGCCAGCGTCGCCTTTTCGTCCCCGATCAACGCCCGCTCCAGTTCCCCCGCCAAGATATTGGCAAGGTCCATCATCATCATCTCGCTGTCTGGATAGGTTATCAGCTTCACGGGGGCGTCTCCGGTTTATCCTTTGATCTCGCGCCAGCGGCGGCCGTCGCGGTGCAAAAGCATCATGGCATCTTCCGGCCCCGCAGAGCCAGACTCATAATGTTTGGGGACGTCATTGCGCCGCACCCAGCCGTCGATGATCGGATCGGTCCAGGCCCAGGCCGCCTCGACCTCGTCGCCACGCATGAAGAGCGTCTGGTTGCCGCGGATCACATCCATGATCAGCCGCTCATAAGCATCGGGGACCTCCTCGGCCTCGGGCCCGAGCGCCTCGGCAAAGCTCATGTCGAGCGGCACGTCGATCAGGCGCATCCCCCCCGGCCCCGGCTCCTTGATCGTCACCTGCAGGTCCATGCCTTCGTTCGGCTGCAGCCGGATCGACAGGATATTGCGGTGGCGGGCCACGTCGCCTTCAAAGATCGTATGGCCAAGGTCTTGGAATACCACGGCAATCTCGGAGCTGCGGGCCTTCATCCGCTTGCCGGTGCGCAGGTAGAAGGGCACGCCTGCCCACCGCCAGTTGGCGATGTGGCATTTCATGGCGACGAAGCTCTCGGTGTGCGACTTGGCATTGTCCGCGTCCGAGCGATAGCTCTCGCCCTTCGGCCCGGCGTCATACTGGCCGCGCACGATGTGGTGCGGGTCAACCGGCTGGAGCGCCCGGATGACCTTGAGCTTTTCATCCCGCACCGCGTCGGCATCGAACATGCTCGGCGGCTCCATCGCGATGAGGCACAGAAGCTGCATCAGGTGGTTTTGCACCATATCCCGCATAGCGCCTGAGGTGTCGTAATAGGCGCCGCGCCCTTCGACCCCCACGGTCTCGGCCACGGTGATCTGGATGTGATCGACGTAGTGGTTGTTCCAGAGCGGTTCGAAGAGAACGTTGCCAAACCGGACCGCCATCAGGTTCTGCACGGTCTCTTTGCCGAGGTAGTGGTCGATCCGATAGATTTGCTTTTCATCGAAATGCAGCGCGAGGGTGGCGTTCAAGGCTTTTGCCGATGCGCGATCGCGGCCAAACGGTTTTTCCACGACGACCCGGCTTTCGGCGTTGGTGATCCTATGCTTATGCAGCCGCTCGGCCAAATCCCCAAAGAGGGCCGGTGCTACCGAGAAATAGAAGGCGCGAACGACACCATCACGCATGAGCGCGGCAAGATCGCTCCAGCCCGCATCGCCTTTCGCGTCGATCGCCACATAGTGCAGACGGTCAAGAAACCGCGCAATCGCGGCCGTATCCTTGGCCTCGCGCCCGCCAAACTCGGCAATGGCCTCAGCCACAAGCGCCCTGAACCCGGCATCGTCAAGTTCGCTCCGCGCCGCGCCGATAATCCGTGCAGTCTCGGGCATCTGGCCGCCGAGAAATCGCCGGAACAGGCCCGGCAAGATCTTGCGTCGGGCAAGATCGCCGGTGCCGCCGAAAATTACGAGGTCGAAATCTTCGACCGGGATGACACGCGAAACCATATTTCTCTCCGCCGCGGTTCTTCGCGGCTTCGTTAGCGCTAACGCCGCAATTGCGAGCCTTTTAGCGTCATGCTTTCCTCAAGTCTAGCACCATAGAGCATAGCAAGAAAACGCGTATCAGGCTTCGAGCTCGGCATCCCAATAAAGATAATCAACCCAGCTGCCGTGCAGGTGATTGGGCGGAAACTTGCGCCCGAAGTTGCGCAGCTCTTCCGACGAGGGCTGGCGCGGCGGCTTGCGCAAGGTCAGACCCGAGCGATGCAGGCTTTTCGAGCCCTTGGCGAGGTTACAGGGCGCGCAGGCGGCCACGACGTTTTCCCAGCTGGTGACCCCGCCACGGGCGCGCGGAACAACGTGGTCGAAGGTCAGATCGCCCTTCGAGCCGCAATACTGGCAGCAGAACTCGTCCCTCAGAAAAAGATTAAAGCGCGTGAAGGCCACGCGCTTTTGAGGTTTGACATAGTCTTTCAGGACAACGACTGAGGGTATCCTGATGACCGTCGAGGGGCTTCTGACCACCTCGTCGTATTCGGCCACGATATCCACCCTGTCGAGCCAGGCCGCCTTGATCGCCTCCTGCCAGGGCCAGAGCGACAGGGGATAGTAGGACAAGGGGCGGAAATCCGCGTTCAGCACAAGCGCGGGGTGCGACCGAAGCGCTGCGGGATCCCTGACAAATTCGGTCCTGAAATCGGCGCCATCCATGGTGACTCGTTCCTCGCCCTGCCTGCCTCACCGGCATCAGAGCGGGAGCCCCGCTCCTGCCATGCGCCCACTATATCTGGCGTTTGCCTACTGGCAAGCACTACATGATCTCGTGGTTCGTGCGGCGCAGGCGCGAGGAAGATCAGGCGTAGCCGAGCCGCTCGCGCATGAAGGCAAGCGCCACCGAAAGCCCGTCAGGTGCGATGCCGTGGCCTGTGCCGCGCATGACATGGGCATAGATTTCTTCCCAGCCCGCCGCCTGAAGCCCTTCCGCCGCCTGCGCCATCGACTGGATCGGAACCACCTCGTCGTCATCGCCATGCACGAACAGAACCGGAGGGCGGCATTGCACATCGTCAGCCAGCAGCTCGGGCTGCAAGAGCCGCCCCGAAAA
>JAHEBR010000201.1 GCA_024642185.1 Marivivens sp.
GACGAGCTTGCGCTTGAGGGGCGCGTCGCAGCCGGCGAAAACGCGGATCTCGGGCTTGCCGGCCAGTTCGCAGATAATCCGCGCGTTCTTCTCAGTCAGTGGCAGGGGCACGTTGCCGGCGACGGCGGTGATGCCGAGGACGTCAAGCTCGGGGCTGGCAAGCGCCAGAAGGATGGCGACGGCGTCGTCCTGTCCGGGGTCGGTGTCGATGATGATCTTGCGGGGGGGCATGACGTCTCCTTTTGGGGCGACACTGGCCGCAGCAAGGCCGCTGTGCAAGCCCTAGACGCGCCCTTCGGCGTCAAGCCGCGCGTGAAGCGCGGGCACGTCGGGATGCGCCAGCTCAAGCCCATAGATATAGGCCTGCGTCAGGAAGAAGCAGGCGGCATCGACGCCGTTGGCCTGATCCGCGGCCTCGGCATAGAGGCCGACGAGCCCCCACTGATCCCCCGCCGCGTGCGCGGCGAGGAGTTTGCCCTCAAGATCGCTCATGCGCCCTCGCGGTGGGCCTCGATCTTGCGGGCCACCCAGTCGTGGAAGCAATGCGTCGGGCTGTCCATCGCCGGGCTGAAGCGGCCGCCGTCGAAGCTGGGCGCGTGGCGGCCCTTCTGCATCCCTTCGACGACGAAGACATCCTCCTCAAACACCACCTTCCACTGGGCCGAGTTCTTGGCGCGCAGCGCTTCGCCCGTGTCTTTGGTGGAATAGTAGAGGTGGATGTGTTCGGAGGTGCTGTCGATCGTGTTGGGTTGCAGGATGATCGCGAAGCAGTGATCGCGCTGGGCGCCGAGGAGGACGTTGGGATAGACGGCGATATATTCCGCGCCTTCGTTCCAGAAAGACGAAAGCCCCGCAAAATCGGGGAAGACCGCGCCATCATCGCCCTTGATCTGGCGATAGAGGGTCGATCCTTGGCCGGAATAGAGGCCCAGCTCGGTGATATTGTAGTGATCCTCAAGCCGGGAATAGCTGTTTAGCCCCGGATGCACCCACGGCAGGTGATAGCTTTCGCAGTAGTTCTCGACCGCAAGCTTCCAGTTGGTGTTGACCTCTAGGGTAAAGGTGCTGTCGGCGCCGCCGTGGATGAGTGGCTGGCTGAATTCTTTCCAACGTTCGAGCAGATCGGCATGAACCACCTCGAAGGGATCGGCCTTGCCGTCCAAGTTGATGAACACCGTGTCAAACCAGATATGGCTGCGAACTTCGTTGAGGCCGAGGTTCTCGCGGACGATGGCCTCGTGCGTGTTATGCCCCGGCCCGCCGACATGCGGGGTCGAGACAAGGCGGCCATCGGTGCCGTAGCACCACGAGTGATAGGGGCAGCGGATCGCGCCTTCGATCTTTTTCGGCTCGGAGACGAGGATCATGCCGCGGTGGCGGCAGATGTTCTCGAAAACCCGCACCACGCCATCGCGGCCGCGCAGGAGGAGGAGCGGGATGCCGAGAAACTCGATCGGCTTGGCATCGCCCGGCTCGGGCACTTCGGAGGCCACGGCCAACCCCGCCCAGCTTGCGAAGAGGACGGCGCGCTTTTCTTCCTCCCACATCGCGGGGTCGATATAATGCGCGTTGGGCAGGCCATTGGCCGTCTCGACCGGGCGGCGGACGGCGGCAAGATCGTCGTAGGTCTGGTCTTTGGCCATGAAACCCTCCCAAGGCGGCACTTTGCGCAAGCCTAGGAGAGTTTGGCCCCCGAAAAAATGCGCGCCGGCGACCTCAAGGCACACCGGCGCGACATGGGGAACCTAGTTGGCCCCGCGCGCAAGGGCGGCAACGCCGGTGCGGGCAATCTCGATCAAGCCAAGCGGGCGCATGAGGTCAGCGAAGGCGTCGATCTTTTCCGGCGTGCCGGTGATCTCGAAGACAAAGCTTTCAAGCGTCGAATCGACCACGCTGGCACGGAAGATATCCGCCAGCCGCAGCGCCTCGACACGGGCCTCGCCCTTGCCCGAGACCTTCAGGAGCCCAAGCTCGCGCTCGACCGAGGGGCCCTCGACCGTCAGATCGTGCACCTCGTCCACCGTGACGATCCGGCCAAGCTGGGCCTTGATCTGGGTGATCACCTGCGGCGTGCCGGAGGTGACGATGGTGATGCGGCTCCGGTGGCCTTCGTGATCGACCTCGGCCACGGTGAGGCTCTCGATGTTATAACCGCGCCCCGAGAAAAGGCCGATCACACGGGCCAGAACGCCCGGCTCGTTTTCCACAAGCACCGCCAGCGTATGCCGCTCGATCTCGTCGCCGAAGGTGGAGCGCAGATCATAGGCCGAATGGCTGGTGGCGCCTTTTTTGATTTTCAGTGCAGACATCGTCTTATCCATTCAATCCTGTTGGGCCGTTACACCATCACCGCGCCGCCGGCCTGGATCGCGCCGTCGGTCGAGGCGTCGCCCAGAAGCATTTCGTTATGCGGCTTTCCGCTCGGGATCATCGGGAAGCAGTTTTCGTGCTTTTCCACGAGGCAATCGAAGATCACCGGGCCGTCGTAGGCCAGCATCTCGAGGATCGCATCGTCCAGATCGGCGGGATCGCTGCAGCGGATGCCCTTGCCGCCGAAGGCCTCGGCCAGTTTCACGAAATCAGGGAGCGCCTCGGACCACGAATGGCTATAGCGCTCGCCGTGCAGAAGCTGCTGCCACTGGCGGACCATGCCGAGGCGTTCGTTGTTCAAAATGAACTGCTTGACCGGCAGGCGATATTGGATCGCGGTGCCCATCTCTTGCATATTCATCAGCCACGAGGCCTCGCCCGCGACGTTGATCACCAGCGCGTCAGGGTGGGCCATCTGCACGCCGATCGAGGCGGGAAAGCCATAGCCCATGGTGCCAAGGCCACCCGAGGTCATCCAGCGGTTGGGGTCTTCAAAGCCAAGGAATTGGGCCGCCCACATCTGGTGCTGGCCCACTTCGGTGCAGATATAGCGGTCCTTGTCCTTGGTCAGGGCTTCGAGACGCTCGAGCGCATATTGCGGTTTGATGACCTTGTCCGAATTGCGATAGGTCAGGCATTTCACCGCGCGCCATTCGTCGATCTGCTTCCACCACTTGGCGGCTGCCTCGCGGTCGGTCACGCGGCCGCGCGATTTCCAGATCTTGAGCATATCTTCGAGGACATGACCCACATCGCCGAGGATCGGGATATCGACGCGGATCACCTTGTTGATCGAGGAGGCGTCGATATCGATATGCGCCTTCTTCGATTTCGGGCTGAAGGCATCGACGCGGCCGGTGATCCGGTCGTCGAACCGTGCGCCGATGCAGATCATCAGGTCGCAATCGTGCATGGCCATGTTGGCCTCATAAAGCCCGTGCATCCCGAGCATCCCGACCCAAGCCTTTCCGCTGGCGGGATAGGCGCCAAGGCCCATGAGCGTCGAGGTGATGGGGAAGCCAGTCGCCTCGACCAGCTCGCGCAGAAGCTGGCTCGCGGCGGGGCCGGAGTTGATGACACCGCCGCCGGTATAGAAAATCGGCCGCTTGGCCTTCTCCATCGCCTTGACGAGATCGGTGATCGCGTCGAGATCGCCCTTTACCTTGGGCTGATAGCGCGATTTGAGCTGTTTCTTCTCGGTATAGGTGCCGGTGGCGAACTGAACGTCCTTGGGGATATCGACAAGGACGGGGCCGGGGCGGCCCGAGGTGGCAACGTGGAACGCCTCGTGCAGGGTCGGGGCGAGCTTGTCGGTCTCTTTCACGAGCCAGTTATGCTTGGTGCAGGGGCGGGTGATGCCGACCGTATCGGCCTCCTGAAACGCGTCCGCGCCGATCATGAAGGTCGGCACCTGACCGGTCAGGACGATGATCGGGATCGAATCCATCAGCGCATCGGTGAGGCCCGTGACCGCGTTGGTCGCGCCGGGGCCGGATGTGACCAGCGCCACGCCCGGTTTGCCCGTTGAGCGGGCATAGCCCTCTGCGGCGTGAACCGCGCCCTGTTCGTGGCGGACCAGAACGTGCTTGATGTCGTTTTGCTGGAAGATTTCGTCATAGATCGGAAGCACGGCGCCTCCGGGATAGCCGAATACCGTGTCCACGCCCTGATCCTTCAGAGCCTGAACCACCATTTTCGCGCCGGTCATCTGCCGTGTCATCTGTCTGTCGTCCTTCATTCCAGTCGAGTCGCCGATACAAAAAAGCCCCCGTTTGGGGCGGGGGCGCAAGGGGTGGTCACGAGATCCGCTACCGGCCCATG
>JAHEBR010000202.1 GCA_024642185.1 Marivivens sp.
GATCAAGGCCTCCGCGGGCGGCGGCGGCAAGGGGATGCGGATCGCCTGGAATGATGAGGAGGCGCGTGAGGGCTTTCAGTCGTCGAAGAACGAGGCCGCCAATTCCTTTGGCGACGACCGTATCTTCATCGAGAAATTCGTCACGCAACCGCGCCACATCGAAATTCAGGTGCTTTGCGACAAGCACGGCAACGGCGTCTATCTGCACGAGCGCGAATGTTCGATCCAGCGCCGCAACCAGAAGGTTGTTGAAGAGGCGCCCTCGCCCTTCCTCGATGAAGCCACGCGCAAGGCGATGGGCGAGCAGGCCGTCGCGCTGGCCAAGGCCGTGGGCTATGCCAGCGCCGGCACGGTCGAGTTTATCGTCGACGGCAACCGCAATTTCTATTTCCTCGAGATGAACACCCGCCTGCAGGTCGAGCATCCTGTCACCGAGCTGATCACCGGCGTCGATCTGGTCGAGCAGATGATCCGCGTGGCCAATGGCGAGAAGCTGCCGTTCCAGCAAGAGGATCTCAAGATCAACGGCTGGGCGATCGAGAACCGCCTCTATGCCGAGGATCCCTATCGCGGCTTCCTGCCGTCCATCGGCCGCCTCAGCCGCTATCGCCCGCCGGTCGAGGGCGACACCGAGACCGGCGGCATCGTTCGCAACGATACCGGCGTTTACGAGGGCGGCGAGATCTCGATGTATTACGACCCGATGATCGCCAAGCTCTGCACTTGGGCTCCGACGCGGGCGCAAGCCATCGAGGAAATGCGCGTGGCGCTTGATACCTTTGAGGTCGAGGGCATCGGCCACAACCTGCCCTTCGTCGCCGCCGTGATGGATCATGCCCGCTTTGTTAGCGGCGAGATAACCACCGCCTTCATCGCCGAGGAATATCCCGAAGGCTTTGACGGTGTGAAACTGCCGCAAGAGGCGCTTGTGCGCGTGGCCGCCGCCGCCGCCGCGATGCACCGGGTCACGGAAATCCGCCGCTCACGCATCTCGGGGCGTATGAACAACCACGAGCGGCATGTCGGCACCGATTGGGTGGTAACGCTTCAGGGGCAGGAGTTCCCCGTGACGATGACCGCCGACCGCGCCGGCGCCGATGTGACCATCGGGGGCAAGACCCTGCGCGTTGAGAGCGACTGGACGCCGGGCGATCCCTTGGCGCGGCTGACCGTGGGCGGCGCGCTTCTGGTCCTGAAAGTCGGCAAGCGCACCCAAGGCTTCCGCCTGCGGTTCCGCGGCGCCGATCTTCAGGTGACGATCCGCACGCCGCGGCAGGCCGAGCTTGCACGGCTCATGCCTGAAAAACTGCCGCCCGATACCTCGAAGGTCCTGCTCTGCCCGATGCCGGGCCTGATCGTGAAGGTCAACGTCGCCGCTGGCGACGAGGTTCAGGAGGGGCAGGCGCTCTGCACCGTCGAGGCGATGAAGATGGAGAACATCCTGCGCGCCGAGCGCAAGGGGATCGTCAAGAAGGTTAATGCCTCGGCCGGCGACAGCCTCGCCGTTGACGAAGTGATCATGGAGTTCGAATGATGCCAGCCCGCAGGGGCCTCAGCCTCGCGGCCCTCTCGGCGCTGTCAGCCGGATTTGGGTTCGCGATCTGGTTTGCCCTCACATGGGCCCGCATCGGCACGTTCGAATATCCCCTTGATGACGTCTACATCCACCTCGCCATGGCCGAGGGGATCGCGGGCGGCACCTATGGGATCAACCCCGGCGAACCTGCCTCTGCGGCCTCGTCGATTCTTTATCCGCTTCTGCTCACCCCGTTCCCCGGCACGGAGCTGCAGCGGTTCCTGCCGCTTGTGTGGAACCTTGCGGGCCTATTGACGCTTGGGTGGTTGTTCGGGCGCTGGATCGAGGAATGGAGCACCGGAAAGGTGGCCGTCATCCTCGCGTTGGCTGTGCCCTTTGCGACCAACATGGCCGGTGTCGCCAGCCTCGGGATGGAGCACACGCTGCACGCGCTGGCGATGGCGGTGATGCTGCTGGGCTTTTGGCGGTTCCTGTCGAAGGGCGAGATCGGTTTGGCGCTCATCGCCGGTGTCTTCCTCGCGCCAGTGCTGCGCTTCGAGGGGATCGGGTTGGCATTGGCGGTTTCCGCCGTTGTCGCCCTGCGCGGGCACCTGCGGGCGGGAACCGTTCTGGCGGCGCTTGCACTGGTTCCTGTTGCCCTGTTCGCTTTATTCCTCACATCTCAGGGCCTCGACCCTGTACCAAGCTCAGTCCTCGCAAAACTCAGCGCCGCATCCGATTCCAGCGATCCGCTCTCGCGCCTTTTGCGCAATCTCTTTTCGGTCGGTGGCCTCGTCGTCGCAGCAGCCTTCGCGCTGCTGACCGCCGCCATTTTCAACCGCAATAACCAGAACCTGCGCCTCTTCACCCTCGTTGTCTGGCTTGCGGTTCTGGGGCACCTCTTCGCGGGGCGGGTTGGCTGGGCGGCGCGGTATGAGCACTATGTTCTGGTGATTTCGGCTGTCGCGCTTATGCCCGCGTTGGCCCGTGGCGGGGCCTTTCGAGCCGTCGGTATGGCCGCTGCGCTGGGCAGCGCCGCCTATTTCCTCTGGATGAATGCCACGGTCTATAACTGGACGGCCCGCGGCGTCTATCTCCAGCACGCCCAGATGGCCCGGATCGAGGCCGAACTGCCGGGCGTTCCGGTCGCGGTGAACGACATCGGGCGGGTCGCTTGGGCGCAGGATGCCCCCGTCGTCGACCTGTGGGGCCTCGCCTATGCCGATGCCCGACGGGCGCGGCAGGAGGCCGAAGGCGGGCCGGTTCCGGGCTGGGCCGGGGCATTGGCCGATGCCAAGGGCGCGCGATACGCGATGGTCTATGCCGATTGGTTCAAGGACGGGATCGGCGCGGAATGGCAATTGGTGGCAACCCTGACCACGCCCGCGCCCATCGGCATCCTCGGCAGCGAGGTGGTGTCGATCTATGCCATCGACCCGACGATTGAAGATGACCTGCGCGCCGTGATCGAGCGGCTTTCCCCGTCGATGCCCGAGGGCGCGACGCTGACTGAAATGAACTGAATGATCCGCGACGACGAACGTGAGAAAGGCTCTGCAAATGGCTGACAAAATTGAGAAATGGCGCACTCTGGCAGCCAAGGAGCTGCGCGGCGCCGATCCCGACAGCCTGATCTGGAACACGCTCGAGGGCATACCGGTCAAGCCGCTCTATACCGAGGCGGATGTTGCGGGCCTTGATCACTTGGGAACTGTTCCCGGCGTGGCCCCCTTTACCCGTGGCCCCCGTGCGACGATGTATGCCGGCCGCCCCTGGACCATCCGCCAGTATGCGGGCTTTTCGACCGCCGAAGAAAGCAACGCCTTCTACCGCAAGGCGCTTGCCGCCGGTCAGCAGGGCGTCTCGGTCGCCTTCGACCTCGCCACCCACCGCGGCTATGACAGCGATCACCCGCGGGTCGAGGGCGATGTGGGCAAGGCGGGCGTGGCGATTGATTCCGTCGAGGACATGAAAATCCTCTTCGACGGTATCCCGCTCGACAAGGTTTCCGTCTCGATGACGATGAACGGCGCGGTCATTCCGATCCTCGCCAATTTCATCGTTGCGGGCGAAGAGCAGGGCCATTCTCGCGAGGTGCTTTCCGGCACGATCCAGAACGACATCCTCAAGGAATTCATGGTCCGCAACACCTATGTCTATCCGCCCGAGCCTTCGATGCGGATCGTGGCCGACATCATCGAATACACCTCGCAGGAGATGCCCAAGTTCAATTCGATCTCGATCTCGGGCTACCATATGCAGGAGGCGGGGGCGAACCTCGTGCAAGAGCTGGCCTATACCCTTGCCGATGGCCGCGAATACGTCCGCACCGCGATCAAGCGGGGGATGAATGTCGATGATTTCGCAGGGCGCTTGTCGTTCTTCTTTGCCATCGGCATGAATTTCTTCATGGAGGCCGCCAAGCTGCGCGCCGCGCGGCTTCTGTGGCACCGGATCATGTCGGAGTTCAATCCGCAAAAGCCCGGCTCGTCGATGCTGCGCACCCATTGCCAAACCTCGGGCGTCAGCCTGCAAGAGCAAGATCCCTACAACAACGTCGTCCGCACCGCCTATGAGGCGATGGCGGCGGCCTTGGGCGGCACCCAGTCGCTGCATACCAACGCGCTGGACGAGGCCATCGCGCTGCCGAC
>JAHEBR010000203.1 GCA_024642185.1 Marivivens sp.
TAGGCTCTATTCAGCATAATCCGAGCCGTCTTCGTCGAGAATGGCCTTGAGTTCGGCCAAATGCCGCACGTCGAAATCGCCGTAGCCCTCCCACTCGCCCGCGGTCTTTTCGGCGATCTCGTCCGACAAGACGCGCAGGGGCTTCTGCGTTTGCAGGGCGCGGATATAGGTCTCGGCGGCGCGCTCGAAATAATAGAGGCGATTGAAGGTCTCGGCGACGGTGGCTCCGATCACCAGAACACCGTGATTGCCTAGTATTAGTGTCTTCTTTCGTGGATCCGACAGAGCCTTGGCGCAGCGCGCCCCTTCCTCTTCAAAGGCCATCCCGCCGAAATGATTGTCAACAACCACACGGTTAAAAAACATCGCGGTGTTCTGGTCGATCGGCGGAATGACCGAATCATCAAGGCTCGCCAGCACGGTCGCAAAGATCGAATGGACGTGCATCAGACACTTGGCCCAAGGAACGGCGCGGTGGATTGAGCCGTGCAGGCCCCACGCGGTGGGGTCAGGCGCGTTGGGGCGGCTCAGCGTGTCGGGATCGTTGGCATCAAGAAGCAAGAGGTCTGAGGCTTTGATCCGCGAGAAATGCTTGAGGTAGGGGTTCATCAGGAACTTGGAGCCATCCTCGTTGACCGCCAGCGAGAAGTGGTTGGCGACCGACTCGTGCATATCGAGGCGGGCGGTCCAGCGGAACGAGGCGGCCAGATCGACGCGCTCTTGCCAATGTTCGAGGTTCTGACGCAGTTGGGTGACGGCCATGATTGCTCTCCTGTTTCGCACAGGCTGCATCCGGCGCACCGGTCTCGCAACAAGAATTGCGACATCCGAAGAGTCACCCAAACCCCGATCTGTCTTGAAGCTGTTTCACAACTGGTGTCTGACTCCGAAACGGAACATGGTATGAAACCCCAATACGTCGGGCTTCGGAGAGCGCCTCCGGATCGCAGATGCCCCTGACGAGGATTTATGAGAATGAATGAATTTGAGCAGCACACCCCTATCGTCACGCCCAAGGCATTGGCGACCGAGTATTTCACCGATCCTGCTGCGGCCGTTCGTCGGCTGATCGAGCTCTACGATGACGCGACCCAGTTTCTGGGCGCGCATTTCGCCGAGGTGGTGAATTCGGGCATGCCCAAAGCGCGATATCGCGCCTTCTATCCCGAGATTCGGCTGACAACGACGAGCTATGCCTCGACCGACAGCCGCCTCTCGTTCGGCCACGTCGCCCAGCCGGGCACCTATGCCGCGACGGTGACGCGACCCAAGCTCTTCGCCGCCTATCTGGAGCAGCAGATCGGGCTACTTTTGCAGAACCACGGTGTTCCGGTGCAGATAGGCGCCTCCGAAACGCCTATGCCGGTGCATTTCGCTGTCGCCAGCGATCCGGCGGTGACGGTGCCGCAAGAAGGCGCGCTCGAGTTCACCCTACGCGATGTATTCGACGTGCCGGATCTTTCGACCACGCACGATGATATCGTTAATGGCTACGGTTTCACCTATCCCGATGGCGCCCATCCCCTGGCGCCGTTTACGGCCCAGCGGGTCGATTATTCTCTGGCGCGCCTCGCCCACTACACGGCGACGGCGCCGGATCATTTCCAGAACCATGTGATCTTCACCAACTACCAGTTCTACGTTGACGAGTTCGAGGCCTATGCCCGCGCCGCACTGATCGACACCAAAAGCGGCTATTCGGCCTTTGTAGGCCCGGGAAACCATGTCCTGACGAAGGGCGACGAAAGCCTGCCGCAGCTTCCCAAGATGCCGCAGATGCCCTCGTATCACCTCAAGCGGCCGGATGGACAGGGCATCACCCTTGTGAACATCGGCGTTGGCCCCTCCAACGCGAAAACCGCAACCGACCACATCGCCGTCCTGCGGCCGCACGCGTGGCTGATGGTCGGCCATTGTGCCGGCCTGCGGAATAGCCAGCGGCTTGGCGACTTCGTTCTCGCCCACGCCTATCTGCGCGAGGATCACGTTCTGGACGACGATCTGCCGATCTGGGTGCCGATCCCGGCGCTCGCGGAAATCCAGATCGCGCTTGAACGGGCCGTGGCGGATGTGACGGCGCTCGAAGGTTTTGAGCTTAAGCGCATCATGCGGACAGGCACGGTGGCCACCATCGACAACCGCAACTGGGAGCTGCGCGATCAGTCGGGCCCGGTGCAGCGCCTTTCACAGTCGCGGGCCATCGCGCTCGACATGGAAAGTGCCACCATCGCCGCCAACGGCTTCCGGTTTCGTGTCCCCTACGGGACGCTTCTGTGCGTCTCGGACAAGCCCCTGCATGGCGAGCTGAAGCTGCCGGGAATGGCCTCGGATTTCTACAAAACGCAGGTCGCACGGCACCTGATGATCGGCATTCGGGCGCTCGAGAGCCTGCGCGATATGCCACTTGAACGCATCCATAGCCGCAAGTTGCGGAGCTTTGAGGAGACAGCTTTCCTCTGAAAATGCCAAAAAACGCTACTATAGGGGCGATTTTGGCTTGCAATGCATCACAATTCGTTGTGGTGCTATACCACATACCGTTAGTATGCGGAAAGTGAGGCCCAAGCTGTGGGCAGACAAGGGAGACCAGAAAATGGCAAAACCGATGACCAAGGCCCAGCTCGTAACGGCGATCGCCGAAGGCGCTGGCAGCGACAAGAAATCCGCAGGCGCTGCGCTTGATGCGCTCCTGTCGATCATCACCAAAGAAGTTTCGGCCGGCGGCGCCGTAACCCTTCCGGGTGTTGGCAAGATCTATTGCCGCGAGCGCCCCGAGCGTATGGTTCGCAACCCGGCCACCGGCGAAAGCATCAAGAAGCCGGCCGACAAGGTTGTGAAAATGACCATCGCCAAGGCTCTGAAAGACAGCGTCAACGGCTAAGCCTTCGAGGGCTTGCGCCCGGCGAAAGGATAGGAAAGGGTCGCCCGCATCAGGCGGCCCTTTTTCATTGGGGGAATGATGGATCTTCGCGCAATCGGGATGGGGCTGGCTTTTGCCCTGATGTGGTCTTCGGCCTTTACCTCGGCGCGGGTGATCGTTGTATACGCGCCGCCAATGTCGGCCCTTGCGCTGCGCTTTCTGGTCTCGGGCATTCTGGGCGTCGGCATTGCCTGGGCGCTGGGCCAGAGCGCGCGGCTTTCCAGATCGCAATGGCGCGCCGTGGTGATCTTTGGAATTTGCCAGAATGCCCTTTATTTGGGTCTGAATTTCGTGGCGATGAAAACGGTCGAAGCCTCGCTTGCCGCCATCATCGCCTCGACCATGCCGCTCATCGTGGCGCTGGCGGGATGGCTCGTCTTCCGTGAGAAGATCAGGCCCTTGGCCATGGCGGGCCTTTTGGCTGGTGTCGTGGGTGTCACGATCATCATGAGCGCCCGGTTCAGTGGCGGCGTCGATATGATGGGCGTGCTCTATTGCGGTATCGGTGTCGTGTCGCTTGCGGTGGCGACGCTGATGGTCCGCAATGCCTCGTCGGGCGGCAACGTGTTGATGATCGTCGGGCTTCAGATGCTGGTCGGCAGCGCGGTGCTTTTCATCCCGGCGGCCTTGTTAGAGACGCATACATTCACGCCAAGCTGGCAGTTGGGCGTGGCCTTCGCCTATACCACGCTGGTTCCCGGCCTCACCGCCACTTGGATCTGGTTCATGCTTGTGGGCCGGATCGGCGCGGTGCGAGCCGCGACCTTTCACTTCCTCAATCCGTTCTTCGGCGTGGTGATCGCTTGGGCGCTTCTGGGCGAAACGCTCGGCATGAGTGATATCTTGGGCGTGACGATTATCGCTGCTGGTATTCTCGCGGTGCAACTGGCGCGTCAGGCGAAGTAATCAGCCGATCTTGCCCCGCGCGCCGCCTGTCTGGCCGCGATCCAGCAGAAGGTGATCGAGGATCACACAAGCCATCATCGCCTCCCCCACCGGCACGGCGCGGATGCCCACGCAGGGATCGTGGCGGCCCTTGGTGACAACCTCGACAGGCGTCCCGTCGGCGCGGATCGACTGGCGCGGCGAGAGGATCGACGAGGTCGGCTTGACTGCAAACCGCACCACAACATCCTGCCCTGTGCTGATCCCGCCCAGAATGCCGCCGGCGTGGTTGGTGCTAAACTCCGGCCCGTTCGGCCCCATGAAGATCTCGTCGGCATTCTCG
>JAHEBR010000204.1 GCA_024642185.1 Marivivens sp.
TTCCGGACGCCAACCCGCCTCTCTCATCAGCTCGTCAGAGCGCGTTTCAACAGCTTTCTCAAGCTCTTGCATGAATTCCGGAATTGGCTTTCCCGCCGGGATTCTTGGCAGAAATTCGACGACCGCGGTTCCAGGTTTGCGATAGACCCCGCGCTTGGGCCAGAAAACACCGACGCTGCAAGCGACTGGCACGCAATCCTGACCGAGCTCCTGATAAAGAACCCCGGCCCCTGTCTTGTAGGGTTTCTTAACGCCGGGCGCTACGCGGGTTCCTTGAGGATAGATTACAAGTTGACCGGGATCAGCGTGCCCCGCCTTGACGTCGGCAAGCATCTTCTTGATGGCCTGGGCACGTTTGCCGCGATTGACGGGGATACAGCCAACCATAAGGGCGTATTGCCCGACGATCGGCGTCCAAAGCAATTCGCGCTTCATGATGAACTTGCCACGCGGAACTGCGTTGTAGATGGCGATGATATCGAAAAAGGATTGGTGTTTCGGCGCCAGCATCACCGCATCGGTCGGCGGTGTGCCGCGATATTCGACCCTCAGGCCGATCAGCCATCGTGCCGACCAAAGGACATATCCGGTCCAGCCATGCGCCGCAGCAACCGCGCCACGACGATCGAACATCGCCCAAGGCAGATAAACTACGGCATAGGGAACCATCGCCACATACATGAGGGCATTGAACAGAAGCGAGCGAACCCACTGGATAGCATATTTCATGACTGCTCCTTGAGACGGCGTATCGCGGCGGTGCGGGTGGAAACAAAGGCCACAGTGCCCGCCAGCGGAGGAATAGCGAGGGGCCAAAGCCAGTGCAGGCCTTCAAAACCAAGCCCGGTCAGGAAGCCGCCCGCCACATCGGCCTCGGGAAGAAAAAAGATCCCCGCCGCACCAGCGGCCGCCCCAAAACCAGCGCCGGCAAAGGCCCGCAGTGTGAAACGGCGGACAAAGGCTCCGGCGATGAAAGCGTCGGTCGCCCCGACAAGCCGCATAACCCGGATTACTTGCGAGTTTGCCGAAAGCGCGGCCTGCGCGGCCAATGTGATCATCGCCGCCATCGCACCACCGATGAGCGCGAGCGAGATATAGCCCAAGGATCGAAGCCTGTCGGCCGCAGCCACGAGCGGCGCCCGCCAGCGGGTGTGATCATCCAGCACAGCGCCGGGCACCTCAGCCTGAAGGCGGGCCCTGAGACCAGTCGCATCAAAGCCATCGCCAATTTCAACAATCTCGATCAAACGTGGGATCGGCAGGGAGGCAACGGGCAGGTCGGGGCCAAACCATGGCTCGAGAAGGGCAACCTGTTCGTCATCGCTCAGGGCGCGGGCCGAGCCGACGCCGGGAGTGGTCTGCAAGACCCTCAGCGCCGCCTCGGTCTGGGCGGCAATCTGGTCTTGCGGCGCCGAAATCCGAAGGGTCGAGGTGCGGGCCAGCTCGGCCGACCAACGATCAGCCAGACGCTCGGTCGCCAGCGACAGCGCCAGCGCAAAGACCGCCAAAAACGCCATTGCCGCCGAGCTGAATACAGTGAGCTGGACCGTGAACCCGGTTTTCGGAACCATGCGATCGGCCCGCGGATCGCCGACAAGGACCGAGGTCCAACCACTCATAACTCAGACCCCGCCGCCTGCAATTGTCCACCCCGCAAACGCAACACACGGGCCGCAACCTGGGTTTTTGCCGCGCGGATCAGGTTGAGATCATGGGTGGCGATCAGAACAGCCTTGCCCATCTTGTTGAGCTCTACCAGCAGCGTCAGGAGCCTTTGAGACATCTCCCAATCGATGTTGCCGGTCGGCTCGTCGGCGATGACAACCTCGGGCGACATGATGACCGCCCGTGCCAGCGCTGCCCTTTGCCGCTCGCCACCCGAAAGCTGAGGCGGAAGCTGGCTGGCTTGACCCGAAAGCCCGACCCATGCCAGCAAATCCGCGAGGTATTCGTCGGCCTCCTCTTGCCTGCCGGACACGGTGAGAGGAAGGGCCACGTTTTCGGCCATCGGCAGGTGATCGAGAAACTGACAGTCCTGATGCACGACCCCGATCCGGCGGCGGGCAAGGGCGATCTGATCGCGGTCCATCTCGCGGGTGTTCTGTCCGAATATCCGCACCATCCCCGAGGTGGCGATCAACTCTCCATAGCAAAGCTTGAGAAGCGTGGTCTTGCCGGCACCGGAAGGACCGGTAAGAAAATGGAATGATCCGGGGGCAAGCGTCATCGAGAGGTCGGCGAAAAGCTCGGCGCCGCCGTAGGTATAGGCAACTCTTTCGAGTTCGATCACAGATGGCCCCTTTTCGTCGATTACCTCGGTTCTGCCCAAAAAGGCCCGCAACATCAATCTCGCCGTGCATCTCGGCGTGCAAACTCTTGGCGCGCCCGACCCTAGCTGGTAGACAAAAGCTGTCAGAGCAGGCGACTGCCGAGACCAATCGAGCGGAAAGGACAATTCGGATGCGGTTGATTTGCCCCAACTGCGGCGCACAATACGAGGTCCCGGACGATGTTATTCCGGCCGGCGGGCGGGATGTTCAATGTTCGAACTGCGGATTCACATGGCTTGAACGCCCCGGCGTATCGGCATCCGAAGAGGACGGCCGCCCGGCCCCCAGCCAGACCGCTATCCCTGTTCCGCCTGCACAGGAAGCCGATGAGTTCGATGACTTTGAAGATGATGACCTCCCGGCTTCTCCGCCGCCGAGGGAGCGCAAGGCGCTTTCCCCGTCGGTCGCTGATATTCTGAAAGAGGAAGCTGCTCGGGAAGAAGCCCAGCGCCACGAAGAGGCTTCGGCCGGGCTTCAGAGCCAGCCCGACCTTGGCATTGACGATGAACCCGATCAGGAATCCCAGAGGGTTGAAGAGGTCCGCCGCCGCATGGCGCGGCTCAAAGGGGAAATGGCACCACTGCCTTCCAAAGCCGGAGCCGGCTCGCGCAGCGATCTTCTGCCCGACATCGAGGATTTCAATTCCAGCCTGCGGTCAACCGACGAGCGCGGAACCGACGAGCCGGAAGTGGTTGAAAAACGCGAAAAGGGCCAGCGCTCCGGATTTCGTTTCGGTTTCAGTCTGATGCTACTTGCCGCGATCCTTGCGCTGATCGTCTACAACCTCGCGCCGAGGCTTGCCCAAGCCGTGCCATCAGCGGCGCCGATCCTGTCGGACTATGTCGATCTGGTGAACGATCTGCGCCTTTGGGTCGACCTGCGGATGCAGGATCTCATCGCCCTGATGAAAGACAACGCCGGCAGCTAGAGCCAGTCGGGGATGATATCCCGCGCGATCATCTCGTCATAGGACGGGCGGCGGCGGATCACGGCCCATTTGTCGCCATCGACCAAGACCTCGGGGATCAGGGGGCGCGAGTTATATTCGCTCGCCATAACGGCCCCATAGGCACCTGCCGAGCGGAAGGCGACGAGATCGCCCGCCTTCACCGGCGGCATCATCCGGCCGCGGGCGAAGGTATCGCCGGTCTCGCAAATACCGCCAACCACGTCATAGGGCCGCTGTTCAGCGCCCGGCGTGGCCTCGACCACCGGGACGATATCGTGGTGGGCGTCATACATCGCGGGGCGCACAAGATCGTTCATCGCGGAATCGAGGATCAGGAAATCCCGCCCCTCGCCTTCCTTGACGTAGATAATCTCGGAAATCATCAAACCCGCGTTGCCCGCAATCAGGCGGCCCGGCTCGATCTCGATCTCGCAGCCCAGATGGCCCACCTCTTCGGCAATCATCCGGCCATAGTCCTCGGGCAGCGGCGGCGCGGCGTTGGAACGCTCGTAGGGAATACCAAGGCCGCCGCCGAGGTCGAGCCGCTCGATCTGGTGTCCATCGGCCCGTAGCGCCTCGGTCAACGCCGCGACCTTGCGATAGGCAAGGCGGAACGGCTCGAGGTCGGTCAGCTGACTGCCGATATGCACGTCGATCCCGACGACCTTGATGCCGGGCAGCGCCGCGGCGCGGGCATAAACAGCGCGTGCCTTGGCGATGGGAATGCCGAACTTGTTCTCGGATTTGCCGGTGGCGATCTTGGCATGGGTCTTGGCGTCAACGTCGGGGTTCACCCGCACCGCGATCGGGGCCAAAACACCCAATGACGACGCAACAGCGCTCAGCGCTTCCATCTCG
>JAHEBR010000205.1 GCA_024642185.1 Marivivens sp.
CCGCCATTGACGGATCGCCTCGGTGAGGCCAGCGATCCGTTTGTCCGACCATTCTGCGGCATTGCCCGAAAGGTCCATCTCGCCCGACAAATGATCAACGAGGCGGGCGGGGAAGGATTGCGCGAGGATCGTCGTCATGTTCTTGCGCGGGGCTTCGCGGCGGGCGGCCTTGAGGCGCTCGGCGAGATCGAAATTGGGCGTGAGGTCGACGGTGATCTCTTCGCCCTCGCGCCAGTAGGACGAGGCTTGAAGGGTGGCGGGGCCGGAGAGGCCACGGTGGGTGAAGAGCATGGCCTCTTCGAAGGCGGGGCCTTTGGCGGCGGCCATGCGGACGGGCAGGGCGACGCCTGCGAGGGGGCGGAAGCGCTCGCCCTCGAAGGTGAAGGGGACAAGGCCGGGGCGGGTCTCGGTAAGGCGCAGGCCGAAATCGGCGGCGATGCGATAGGCAAGGCCGGTTGCCCCCATCTTGGGGATCGACTTGCCGCCCGTGGCGACGACGAGGTTGCGGGCGGTGATCCGGCTCTCGCGCCCGTCGCGGCGCAGGGTCACGCGGAAGGCGTTGCCGTCGTGGGAAATCGCGCCGATCTCGGTCTCGAGCCAGAGGTCGGCGCCCGCCTTCGCCATCTCGGCGCGCAGCATGGCGATAATCTCTTTGGCGGAACCATCGCAAAAGAGCTGACCCAGGGTTTTCTCGTGCCAGCGGATGCCGTGGCGCTCGATCAGGGCGATGAAATCCTGCGGGGTATAGCGCGAGAGGGCCGATTTGTGGAAATGCCGGTTTTCGGAGAGGAAATTGGCGAAAGTCAGGTCGCGGTTGGTGAAATTGCAGCGCCCGCCGCCGGAAATGCGGATCTTTTCGCCCGGCGCGCGCGCGTGATCGACGACCAAGGCGCCGGGGCCTGCGTGGGCCGCGCAGAACATTCCGGCCGCGCCGGCGCCGAGGATGAGTGTCTGGATTTCCATATCTCCCGCCTGCCTTGAATCTGACCTCAGCGCAAGGTTGCCGATACGGGGTATTTCACTGGAAATCATAGGCGCATGGCGATAGTCTACCGCAGAGACCCGGCAAACGGGCAGACAGAGGCAGCGGGCGGACCCTTCCCATGACTGAAATGGTCTATGGCACTATGCCGGCACAGGCCGGCGATCCGATCATTCCCCGGTGGTGGCGCACCATCGACAGATGGACGATGTCCTGCATCCTGATCCTCTTCGGGATCGGCCTTCTCTTGGGCCTTGCGGCCTCGCCGCCCTTGGCCGAGCGCAATGGCCTTGCGCCCTTCTACTATGTCACCCGACAGGCGTTTTTCGGCGGCATGGCGATCACGGTGATGATCGTCACCTCGATGATGTCGCCGCGCCTCGTGCGGCGGTTGGCGGTCCTCGGGTTCCTCGGCGCCTTCGTGGCGCTGGCGCTTTTGCCCGTCCTCGGGACGGATTTCGGCAAGGGCGCGGTGCGCTGGTATTCGCTGGGCTTTGCCTCGGTGCAGCCCTCGGAGTTTCTCAAGCCCGTGTTCATCGTCGTGGCGGCTTGGCTGATGGCGGCGAGCTATGAGATCGGCGGGCCGCCGGGCAAGACCTATTCCTTCGCGCTCACGGTGGCGATCTGCCTGATGCTCGCCTTGCAGCCCGATTTCGGACAGGCAGCGCTGATCGTTTTCGCCTGGGGTGTGATGTATTTCGTGGCCGGTGCGCCGATGGTCCTGATCTTTGGCGTGACAGGCCTTGTGATCGGCTCGGGCGTCTTCGCCTATAACAGTTCCGAGCATTTCGCCCGCCGCATCGACGGCTTCCTCAGCCCCGAGGTCGATCCCCGCACCCAGCTTGGTTATGCCGCCAACGCGATCCGCGAGGGTGGGTTCTTTGGCGTGGGCGTGGGCGAGGGGCAGGTGAAGTGGTCGCTCCCCGATGCGCATACCGATTTCATCATCGCCGTGGCGGCCGAGGAATATGGCCTCGTCTGTGTGCTGGCGATCATCTTCCTCTACATGGTCATCGTGGTGCGCTCGCTCGCGCGGTTGATGGGCGAGCGTGATCCCTTCATCCGCATCGCCGGAACCGGCCTTGCCTGCGCCTTCGGCGTGCAGGCGATGATCAACATGGGCGTGGCCGTGCGGCTTTTGCCCGCCAAGGGGATGACCCTGCCGTTCGTCTCCTACGGCGGCTCGTCGCTCATTGCAGGCGGCGTGATGGTGGGGATGCTTCTGGCCTTCACCCGCTCGCGGCCGCAGGGCAAGATGGGCGATATCCTCTCCCGCCGGAGCCAGTGATGGCCGCGCCGCTTCTTGTGATCGCTGCCGGAGGCACCGGCGGGCATATGTTTCCCGCGCAGGCCTTGGCTGAAGAGATGGTCAGGCGCGGCTGGCGCGTGAAGCTGTCGACCGACGCACGCGGCGCGCGCTATGCGGGGGGCTTTCCGAAAGAGGTCGAGGTCACGCAAGTGGCCAGCGCAACCTTTGCTCGTGGAGGCATCGCGGCCAAGCTCCTTGTCCCCGTCCGCATCGTCGCCGGTATTGGCGCGGCGAAATGGCGGATGCTCAAGGATCGGCCTGCGGCGGTTGTGGGCTTTGGCGGCTATCCGGCGATCCCGGCGATGGCGGCGGCTTGGGCCTTGCGCGTGCCGCGGATGATCCACGAGCAGAACGGGGTTCTGGGGCGGGTCAATCAGGTTTTTGCACGGCGGGTGAACAAGGTGGCCTGCGGCACTTGGCCGACGGCTTTGCCGAAGGGCGTCGACGGCATCCACACCGGCAATCCCGTCCGCTCCGCGATCCTCGAGCGGGCAGGCGCGGGCTATATCCCGCCGGGCGACTATCCGATGACCATCCTCGTTACCGGCGGCAGCCAAGCGGCGCGGCTTCTGTCGGACATGGTTCCGCCTGCGCTGGTGGCCCTGCCCGAAGCCCTGCGCCGCCATGTGCGCGTGTTCCACCAAGCCCGCCCCGAGGATATCGAGCGCGTCACCGCCGCCTATTCGGAGGCAGGCATTTCCGCCGAGGTCGTGAGCTTCTTCACCGATATGCCCCGCCGCATCGCCGAGGCGCAGCTGGTCATCGCCCGCTCGGGCGCCTCGACTGTCGCCGATATCTCGATCATCGGGCGGCCCGCGATCTTCATCCCCCTCGCCATCGCCATCCGCGACGAGCAGACCGCCAACGCCCGATCTATGGTCGAGGCCGGCGGTGCCGTGCTCATCCCCGAATCCGCCCTTGATATCCCCGGCCTCAGCGCGCAAATAGCCGCGATCCTTGGCGCGCCAAAGAAGGCCGCCGCCATGGCCGCCGCCGCTTTGGGCTGTGGCCGCCCCGATGCAACAGACCGGCTCGCAGCCCTCGTCGAAGAGCTCGCCGGACAAAGGAGCCAGGCATGAGCGCCGCCGCGACCAAACTTCCCCTCGATGTCGGCCCGATCCATTTCGTGGGCATCGGCGGGATCGGGATGTCGGGGATCGCGGAGGTTTTGATCAACCACGGCTATTCGGTGCAGGGCTCGGACCTGAAGGCCACCAAGATTACCGACCGCCTTGCCTCGATGGGCGCGCGGATATTCGAGGGCCAGCGGGCCGAGAACCTCGAAAACGCCGCCGTCGTGGTGATTTCCTCTGCCATCAAGAAGGGCAACCCCGAACTGGACGAGGCCCGCCGCCGCAAGCTGCCGGTAGTGCGCCGCGCCGAGATGCTGGCGGAACTGATGCGTCTGAAATCCAACGTGGCCGTCGCCGGCACCCACGGCAAGACGACGACCACGACGATGGTCGCGGCCCTTCTCGACGCAGGCCATTTCGATCCGACCGTGGTCAACGGCGGCATCATCCACGCCTATGGCTCGAACGCGCGCGTGGGGCAGGGCGAATGGATGGTGGTCGAGGCCGACGAGAGCGACGGCACCTTCAACCGCCTGCCCGCGACGATCGCCATCGTCACCAACATCGACCCCGAGCATATGGAGCACTGGGGCACGCTCGAGAACCTGCGCAAGGGTTTCACCGATTTCGTCTCGAACATCCCCTTTTATGGCATCGCGGTCTGCTGCACCGATCACCCCGAGGTCCAGTCGCTTGTCGGCAAGATCACCGACCGCCGCGTGGTGACCTTCGGCTTCAACGCGCAAGCCGATGTGCGGGCGG
>JAHEBR010000206.1 GCA_024642185.1 Marivivens sp.
TGATCCAAACCGATTTTTCGCGCGTATCCATGGCAAATCCCAACCGGAGACCGCCATGAAATACGCCCTCGCCCTCGCACTTTCCCTTGCCGCCCAACAGGTTGCGGCCCATGCGCCTGTGTTGTCGACCGAAGCCAAGACGGCTGATGCGCCCTATGTGATCGACGAGGCCGAACACTCCAAGGCGATCTATGCGATCCTTGATGGCGACGCGGATTTCTACAAGATCGAAGAGGATCAACCCTTTGATTTCTATGTCGGATTGACCGCCGCCAAGGTGGGCGATTGCCCCCTGCCCCAGACCTTCAATTTTGAGGTTCTCGACGCCAACATGAAACGGATCGACGGCCGCGACGGCCGCGATTTCGAGTGGTGGCCGTGGTTTGAAGAGTTCGGCAAACAGTGGTATTGGGTCGGCCCCGAGATCGGAGAAAACTTTGCCTCGACAACGGTTTACCCGGCGGGCACCTACTATATCCGCGTCTTCAACACGGCCAATTCCGGCAAATACGTCCTCGCGATCGGCGATCAGGAACGCTTTGGCCTTGGCACGATCATCAACATGTTCGGCACCATCCGCGAGACCGAGCGCCTCTTCTGGGACGAGGCCGGCTGCTAGGGCAGCGCACGGGCCGGTGGGGCGGTTTTTACCCGGTTTGTACAACTCTCCGAGGGCCGTTTGCGCGGTTTGTACAAAACTCGGAGAGAACCCCCATGCGCCTGACCCTCAGCCAAGCCCGCAAGAGCCTCGGCCATGCCGTCACCCACGTTCAGGATCCCAACAACTATGTCATCCTCGTCCGCCACGGCAAAGCGGTGGCGGGGATCGTCTCGATGCCCAACCTCAAACGCATCTGGCAGCAGCAGGACGAGCAGGACAAAGGCGAGATCTGGCACCCGCTCTATGACATCCTGCACAACCGCAACCGCACCTACATCGACCTCGAGATCGGCCGCGGCGGCAAGATGGTCTCGAAACGCGAGGCGGCGCTGCAACTGCGCACCCTGCAACTCAACCGAGCCGACGAGCGGCGGATCCTGCGGGAAGGCGGGCTCGAGCCGGTGGAAGGGGGCGAGCTGATGGAGGAACGGCCGTGGTGGGCAAGGCGGGTGTGGCGGAGGTGGGGGTGGTGGTAACGGGCTATTAACCATCCTCAGCCCTAGCTGGGCCATGTCGAGCTATCTCAGACCCAGAGCAGCGGGCGCCACGATCTTCTTTACGGTGAACCTCGCGCACCGGGGGACATCGCTCTTGACCGAGCGGGTTGATCTCTTGCGGGAGGCGGTTCGACAGACCAAGGCGGAGCGCCCGTTCGAGATTGAAGCCTGGGTGGTTTTGCCGGACCATTTGCATTGCATCTGGGTCCTGCCGGAGGGCGACAGCGGCTATTCGGTCCGGTGGGGCGCGATCAAGAGCAGGTTCTCGATGGCGGTGCGTAGGGCGGGGTTCACCCCGCCCGCCCGATTGCCGGTTGTCACTTTGGGCAGGTATGCCGGGGTGAACCCCGGCCTACGGGTGACGAAGGGCGAGGTCGGGATCTGGCAGCGGAGATTTTGGGAACATCATATTCGGGATGAGGCCGATTTCATCGCCCATCTGCGCTATTGCTGGATGAATCCGGTGAAGCACAGGCTTGTCGAGCGGCCAGAGGATTGGCCGCATTCATCGGTGCATCGGGATGAACGGTTTCGGGCGGAAATGGATTTGTTTGTAGGGCGGGGTTAACCCCGCCCTACCGTCAACTATCCATCTTCAACGCCGAGATAAACGCTTCCTGCGGGATCTCGACCTTGCCGAACTGGCGCATCTTCTTCTTGCCGGCTTTCTGCTTGTCCAACAGTTTCCGTTTGCGCGTGGCGTCGCCGCCGTAGCATTTCGCCGTCACGTCCTTGCGCAGCGCCGATAGCGTCTCGCGGGCGATGACCTTGCCGCCGATCGCCGCCTGGATCGGGATCTTGAACATATGGCGGGGGATCAGGTCTTTGAGTTTTTCAACCATCGCCCGGCCGCGCAGCTCGGCGCGGTCACGGTGGACCATCATGGAAAGCGCATCGACCGGCTCGTCGTTGACGAGGATCGACATTTTCACCAGCGCATCCTCGCGGTAGCCGACCAGTTGGTAATCGAACGAGGCATAGCCTTTGGTCACCGATTTCAGCCGGTCGTAGAAATCGAAGACGACCTCATTGAGCGGCAGGTCATAGACAACCATCGCGCGCGAGCCGGCGTAGGTCAGGTCAAGCTGGATGCCGCGGCGATCCTGGCAGAGCTTGAGCACATCGCCCAGGTATTCGTCGGGGACGAGGATGGTCGCCTTGATGCGCGGCTCTTCGATGTGGCTCACATAGGTGAGATCGGGCATGTCGGCGGGGTTGTGCAATTCGCGCAGTTCGCCGTCTTTCATGTAGAGGTGATAGACGACCGAGGGCGCGGTGGTGATGAGGTCGATGTCATACTCGCGCTCGAGGCGGTCGCGGATCACCTCGAGGTGCAGAAGCCCGAGAAAGCCGCAGCGGAAGCCGAAGCCGAGCGCCGCCGAGGTCTCCATCTCGGAGGTGAAGGAGGCGTCGTTGAGGGCCAGCTTCTCGATGGCGTCGCGCAGGTCGTCGAAATCGTTGGCGTCAACCGGGAAGAGGCCGCAAAACACCACAGGGATCGAGGGCTTAAAGCCCGGAAGCGGCTTTTCGCAGCCCTTCTTCTCGTGGGTGATCGTGTCGCCCACCTTGGTATCGCGGACCTGCTTGATCGAGGCGGTGAAAACGCCGATCTCGCCGGGGCCAAGCTCGGGGATGGCGACCATCTGGGGCTTGAGCACCGCGAGGGTATCGACGCCATAGATCGCGCCCGTTTGCATCATCTTGATGCGGTCGCCCTTGCGGATGACGCCATCCATCACGCGGATCATGACGACGACGCCGAGATAGCTGTCATACCAGCTGTCGACGAGCATGGCCTTGAGGGGCGCGTTGCGGTCGCCCTTGGGGGCCGGCAGGCGGTGAACGATGGCTTCGAGGGTCTCAACGATGCCGATCCCGGCCTTGGCCGAGACGCGGATCGCCTGGCTTGCGTCGATGCCGATCACGTCTTCGATCTGCTCGGCCACGCGGTCGCATTCCGAGGCGGGCAGGTCGATCTTGTTGAGGATCGGCACGATCTCGTGATCGGCGTCGATCGCCTGATAGACGTTGGCAAGCGTCTGCGCCTCGACGCCTTGGGTGCTGTCGACCACCAGAAGCGAGCCTTCGACCGCGCGCATGGAGCGGGAGACCTCATAGGCGAAATCGACGTGGCCGGGGGTGTCGATCAGGTTCAATACGTATTTCTCGCCATTCTGCGCGAGATAGTCGATGCGGACGGTATTGGCCTTGATGGTGATGCCGCGCTCGCGCTCGATATCCATGCTGTCAAGCAGCTGGGCTTTCATGTCGCGGGTGGCGACAGTCTGGGTTTCCTGGATCAGCCGGTCGGCCAGCGTGGACTTGCCGTGGTCGATATGGGCAACGATCGAGAAATTGCGGATATGGTCGAGTTC
The DNA here is from genome assembly GCA_024642185.1 of Marivivens sp. GTDB lineage: Bacteria > Pseudomonadota > Alphaproteobacteria > Rhodobacterales > Rhodobacteraceae > RFZI01. The sequence goes on from JAHEBR010000206.1 coordinate 3,534, forward strand.
GGTCATGGGGATCTTGGCTCTGTTTCAGAACGGGTCAATGACCGCGAACGCGCCATTTTGCAAGGGGAATGGCGTGGGTTTGGGGCCCATGTTCCTCTTGCCTTGCATCGCCGCGCAGATACCAATGGGCGGGCACGAGGAAAGGCCCCGACCCATGAAGCTGCAAAACCCCGCAACCCCTGCCCCGCAAGACGCCGAGGCGCGCCGCGCGATCCGGCCCACCATCTGCTATCCGGTGGATACCCTGCCCAAGCCCGACCTTGCGGGGATGCAGGCGGGCCGCGCGGGGGCGGAAAAGATCGGCGAGGTTCTGGTGCCGCCGCGCGATGCGCGTTGTATCAAAGCACCGGCGGGCAGTTTCTTTCGCATTACCTGCACCGAAGGTTCGCAGGTGGGCGATCTCAACCTCTGGAATGCCGCCGACCTCAAGGAGCATTTCTTCTCGGGCAAGACCCGCGCGCTGCACGGCACGCATCTGTCGACCGGCGACAGGCTCTGGTCGCGCCTGCCCTATATGCGGCCGATGGCGACGATCATTGCCGATACGCTTGATTGGTATGGGTTCGATGATTTCGGCGGCTCGGTGCATG
>JAHEBR010000207.1 GCA_024642185.1 Marivivens sp.
TCTCTTCGATCTTGCCGACCGAGACGCCATTGCGCGCGCCGAGCGAACCGTCTGCATTCACAAGGAATTTGGGCACGATGAAGAGGCTGACGCCCTTGATGCCCTCGGGCCCGCCGGGGATCTTGGCAAGGACGAGGTGGACGATGTTTTCGGCCATGTCGTGATCGCCGGCAGAGATGAAGATCTTCTGGCCGGTGATCTTGAAGCTGCCATCGCCCTGCGGCTCGGCCTTGCTGCGCATGAGGCCCAGATCGGTGCCGCAATGCGGCTCGGTCAGGTTCATGGTGCCGGTCCACTCGCAGGTGACCATCTTGGGCAGATAGATCGCCTTCAGCTCGTCGCTCGCATGGGCGTGGATCGCCGAATAGGCGCCGTGGGTCAGGCCCTGATACATGTTGAAGGCCATATTGGCCGAGACAAACATCTCGCCCACCGCGGTGCCGAGCGTATAGGGCATCCCCTGGCCGCCATAGTCGGGATCACAGTCAAGCCCGGTCCAGCCGCCCTCGCGCACCTGATCGAAGGCCGCTTTGAAGCCGGTGGGCGTGCGCACGACGCCATTTTCCAGATGGCAGCCTTCGGTGTCGCCCACAGCATTGAGGGGCGCGAGCACTTCAGAGGCCACCTTGCCGGCCTCTTCAAGCACGGCCGAGGTGAAATCGGCATCAAGCTCGGCGTAGCCGGGGATATCCTGGGTGGAGACCTTCAGAAGATCGTGCAGAACGAACTGAAGATCGCGGGTCGGGGCGGTAAATGTGGGCATGGTCTTTTCCCTGAACAGGTGCGCGTCGAACTAGGCGGCTGAAGGTTTGGAACGGCGGGCGGCAAGCTCGCGCTCGCCCCATTTGATCTGGTCGCGGAGCTCTTCGATGGCCTCGTTGAGTTCGTCGCGCTGGGCTTCCATCGCCCGCAGATGGGCGAGCGCGGTCTCGTAGGTGCGCTGAAGCTGGGTCTGCTGGCTGTCGTCCATGTGATAAAGGTCGAGAAGCTGGCGGATCTCTTCGAGGCTGAAGCCGAAGCGCTTGCCACGCAGGATCAGCTTGAGCCGGGCGCGGTCGCGCTTGGAATAGAGCCGCTTCTGGCCGTCGCGGAACGGGAAGATCAATTCCTTGGCTTCATAGAAGCGCAGGGTGCGGGGCGTGACGTCGAAAGCTTCGCACATCTCGCGGATGGTCATCTGGTCGGTCATGGGCGCTCCTTGTCAAAAAGCGTCGGGCCATTGTTTGGAATGACATCTCTATAGAGCAAGTTGACGTTGACGTAAACGTAACGCCACGTCACAACTGTGTTGACCTAGCGTCAACCGGCAGGAGTTAGCTCAGGGTGTGGGCGACCTTGTCGCGCAGGCCGATTAATTCGTCGATGATGGCATCGAGCTGCTCGCGCTGCTCTTTAAGCTCCTCGACCTTGATACTCGCCATATCAACCCATTTGCGCATCTGCGCCTCGGTGCCTTCCTCGTCGTAGATCAAAAGCCACTGGCGCATATCTTCGAGGCTGAAGCCAAAGCGGCGGCCCCGCAGGATCAGGGTCATGCGGGCAACCTCGCGCGGGCCATAGAAGCGCGCGCGGCCGTCCTTCATCGGAGAAAGGAGCTCTATATATTCGTAATAGCGGAGGGTCCGCGCGGTGACATCGAACCGGGCGCACATTTCCTTGAAGTTCAGAAGCTCATCCGACATCTGGCTCCTCCTGCCGTCTTTGATAACGGCTGGCCTCCGGTGCGGCAAGGCGCTGGCCGGTTCAGTTCATGAATCCGGGAGCGAGGAAATAGAAGCCATAGGCCACGATGATCGCGGGCACGGTGGAATAGACCGTCGCCATGATCGCAGCGCGCGGGTTGAGAGCGATGGCCGGAAAGAGTGCATCGCCATCATTCGAAATCGCGTTGCCAACCAGCGCCGAGAAGGGGATGAGGCCATTTGCGAAAAGAGTGGTGACAAGAACCTGCGGGCCGCAGCCGGGGATGAGGCCGATGAGGATCGCGATAGCGGGCAGGATCGGCGCGACGGCGCCGAAAAGCGTGGCCAGATCGAGGCCGGAAAAGACGACGGTGTATTCATAGGCGAGGTAGGCGCCGATGACCCAGACCGAGATGAACGAGGTCTCTTCCGCCATTCGTGTCAGCGGGGCGTCGCCCGCATTGGTCATTGCCTGAACCGGCGAGGTGGCCCAGATCCAGAGGCCGGTCGCTGTCCCCAAGAGGCCCACGATCATCGGCAGGGGGCCTGCCGCATCAAAGAGCGGAAGCCGAAGCAACTGTGCCGCGCCAAGGACGATGCCCGGCAGGAAGATCGCGAAAAACAGGAAGTCGCGCGGGCGCAGGCGGCCGATCAACGGGACGTAGGCGCAGCCTTTCGTCGAGGGTTCAACCCGGATTGCCGGGAGGGCATCGACAATCCAGCCAGAAAGGATGCCAACCGCGAATGACAGGGGCAGAACAACGGCTGCGGCGTCGGGGCGGGTCGCGATAAGTAGGAAGGCGGCATCGCCCATCGTCGAGGTCAGGGCCGCCACAACCGCGCCAAAGCCCACGTTGCCCGACGAATAGGCGGCCACGACGACGATCGCACCGCCGCAGCCGGGCGTTGCGCCGAGAACCGACGCAATCGGCACCTGCCAGCGGTTCGAGCCTTTGAGCGCCTGGCCCATGTCGAAATGGAATAGCCGCTCGGCGCCGTAGAAGATCAGCAGCGTCGCCGCGACGAAGGCCGAGACCTGGATATAGGCGTCGGTCATCATCTTGCGGGTGATTTCGCCAATCTGGCCCGGCATGACCGCGAGCAGCACAAACGCCAGCGCGACCAGAGCCCGGCGGCTTCGGAACGGGCCGAAAAGCGCTTTGGCGCGGGGTGCGCCGTCTTGCGGCAGGGTGGTCGAAGGGGTGCTCATCGGGGCTTAATCTGCAATTGCGAATAATTCTCAATAACAGATATAGCGCTTGCGCCCGCTTGCGCAAGTGCCAAGTTGCGGGGCAGCAAGAGGACGACCCATGACCAGCGATGATATGCAGGACCGCCGCGAGCGACTGGCCAAGCAATTTACCGAGGCCTTGCCCCATGCCCGAGCCTTGGGCATGCGGATGGACGAGGTGGGCGAGGGGATCGCGACGATCTCGATGGATTATGACAGCCGCTTCGTTGGCGATCCCGAAACCGGCGTGATCCACGGGGGGGCGGTCTCGGCCCTGATGGACACCTGCGGCGGTGCGGCGGTGATGGCGCATCCGGCGGCGATCATCGGCACGGCAACCCTCGATCTCAGGATCGACTACATGCGCCCGGCAACGCCGGGGCAGCGGATCGTTGCAAAAGCGGAATGCTATCACGTCACCCGTTCCGTGGCCTTCGTGCGGGCGGTGGCGATGGACGACGATACGGCGCGGCCGGTGGCGACGGCGCATGGCGCCTTTACCGTCGAGCTAATGAAAGGGGAGGTCCGCCCGTGAGCCGCCGCCCCGAGCCCGTTCAGGTCGTCAAACAGCGCCGCGACGCGGCTTTGCAGAAGCTTGTCGGCAGTATTCCTTACATCCAGTTTCTCGGTGTGAAGTTCGACCGCCGCGGTGACGAGCTGACGGCGATGCTTCCTTATGATGATGCGCTCATCGGCAACCCAGTCCTGCCCGCCCTCCATGGCGGAGCGATTGCCGCCTTCCTCGAGATCGCCTGCGTGGTGGAGCTGAGCTGGGCGCAGATGTGGGAAGACATGGAGGCCGCCGCCCGCGAGGGGGTGGGCTCGACGACGGATGCGAAAATTCTGCTGCCGAAGACCATCGACTTCACCGTTGACTACCTGCGCTCGGGCCTGCCGCGCGACGCCTATGCGCGGGCGCGGGTCAACCGCTCGGGGCGGCGCTATGCCTCTGTCCATGTCGAGGCTTGGCAAGACAACCGCTCGCGCCTTTTTGCGCAGGCCACGGGCCATTTCCTGATGCCTCAACGCCATGAGTGAGGCGTTGACGCACCGGCGGGTGCTCGCGATTGCCATTCCGATCGTTTTGTCGAACGCCACGGTGCCGATCCTCGGGGTCGTGGATACCGGCGTGGTGGGCCAACTCGGAGAGGCCGCGCCGATCGGTGCGGTGGGGATCGGCGCGATTATCCTGACGGCGATCTAT
>JAHEBR010000208.1 GCA_024642185.1 Marivivens sp.
GCAGAGGGGGCAGACAGCCCCCCTTTCCTACAGATCGAACGACGCAAAAACCGGCGCGTGGTCGCTTGGCTGCTCCCAGCCCCGCGCCTCGCGCAAGACATAGCTGCCATGGCCCGCATTCGAGATATCCGGCGTCGCCCAGACGTGATCAAGCCTGCGCCCCTTGTCAGCCGCCGCCCAATCCGCAGCGCGATAAGACCACCAGCTATAGAGAAGCCCCTCGGGAATATCCTGCCGGGTGATATCGACCCAAGCCCCCGCCCCTTGCATCTCGGCCAAATGCTCGATCTCGATCGGCGTGTGGCTGACGATCTTGAGAAGGTTCTTGTGATTCCACACATCATCCTCACGCGGCGCGATGTTCAGATCGCCCACAAGAATCGATTTCTTCGGCTTCTCCTTGCGGAAATGGTCCCGCATCTCGGTCAGATAATCGAGCTTCTGCCCGAACTTCTCGTTCACCTCGCGATCCGGCACATCGCCGCCCGCCGGCACATAGAAATTGTGGATGGTCACCCCGTTCTCGAGCTGCCCTGCAATATGGCGGGCATGGCCGAGGCTGGCGAAATCTTCCGATCCGACCTCGCGGATCGGCGTCTTCGACAGGATCGCCACGCCGTTATAGCCCTTCTGCCCGTTGGCAATCATGTGACGATAGCCCAGCCCGGCAAACCCCTCGGTCGGGATCTTCTCAACCGGGCTCTTGCACTCCTGCAGGCACAAAACATCCGGGGCTTCCTGTTGCAAAAGCTTCAGCACCAGCGGCTCACGCAGCCGGACAGAATTGATGTTCCATGTGCAGATTTTCATAGCAGCCCCCTTGTTCCATAGATCCTATCGCATCCATCGCGCCAAGGGGCCAGAACTCTGGCAAAATAAAAGCCCCGGCGGGGAGGCGCCGGGGCCAGAAACAGGGAGTTGAAGCATCTCTTCAAATGCCACGACTCACATTAGGCCAGACCGCTATCGCCGATCCTTGACCCAGATCAAGCAACCAGTCGGTAGCCTCCTGATTCCGTCACAAGGATCTGCGCGTTCGAAGGATCGGGTTCGATCTTCTGCCGCAGGCGATAGATGTGGGTCTCAAGCGTATGGGTCGTCACCCCTGCGTTATAGCCCCAAACCTCGTGCAGCAGCACATCGCGCGGCACCACCCGCTCGGAGGCGCGATAGAGGAACTTGAGGATATTGGTTTCCTTCTCGGTGAGCCGCACCTTCTTGTCGTTCTCGGTCACAAGCATCTTCTGCGCAGGTTTGAACGTATAAGGCCCAAGCTGGAACACCGCGTCTTCCGATTGCTCGTGCGTCCGCAGCTGCGCCCGGATGCGGGCCAGAAGAACGGGAAATTTGAAGGGCTTGGTCACATAGTCGTTGGCGCCTGCGTCAAGGCCGAGGATCGTATCGGCATCGGTATCATGGCCGGTCAGCATCAGAACGGGGCATTTGACCCCCTGCTTGCGCATCAGCTTGCACAGTTCGCGCCCGTCCGTATCCGGCAGGCCCACATCAAGGATCACGAGATCGAAAAGCTCGCCCTTGACCCGCGCCATCGCCTCGGACCCGCTGGCCGCTTCGAAAACATCAAAGTCTTCGGTCATGACCAGCTGTTCACCCAGCGCCTCGCGCAGGATATCGTCGTCATCGACCAACAGGATCTTTCTCAGTTGTGCCATCTTGGCCTCCCTTGCCTGATGACCCTGAGATGAGGGCATATCACCCATCCGGCAAGATTTGCGACAATCGCCTCACGCCGAGTTGTCAAAACCGCGCCGAATGTTTCAATCCGACACGGAAACCGCTATCTGGGCAGGAAACGATTGGCGGATTTCATGGCCTTTGCACCGGACATCAACGAAAAGCTCGCGCGGGCGCGCTCCGATATGCGGATGGGCGTTCCGGTAGTGCTTGTCGGGCCGTCCGGCGAGGGAAGCCTCGTTCTCGCGGCCGAAACGGTGGATGCCGCCCGTCTGGCCGAACTGCGCGCCCTTGCCCCGGCCTCGGTCATCGCCATCACCGACCACCGCGCCGAAACGCTCAAGGCCCGCGCCTATGACGGCGATCTGGCGCGGATTGCGGTGCCGCCGGATGCCACTCTGGCTTGGGTGCGCGGGATTGCCGACCCGGCTGATGACTTGCGGTCACCGATGAAAGGCCCGCTGCGGTCCGAACGCGAAGGCAGCGCCGATCTGCACCGCGCCGGTATCGCGCTGGCCAAGGCCGCGCGGCTCTTGCCCGCCGTCCTTGTCGCGCCCCTCGGCAATCCGGCGGGATTCGCGGCTGAGAACAACCTGACCCTCCTGCCCGCGCAGGCCGCGCTTGATGAGGGGCTGACGCCGCTCCATCCGGTGATTTCGGCCCGCCTGCCGCTCGATGTGTCCGAAGCGGGGCGACTGCATATCTTTCGGCCCGAAGACGGCGCCGAAGAGCATTACGCCGTCGAGATCGGCCAGCCGCGCCGCGATGCGCCGGTTCTGGCGAGGCTCCATTCCGCCTGTTTCACCGGCGACCTCTTGGGAAGCCTCAAATGCGATTGCGGCCCGCAGCTGCGCGGCGCTCTGGCGCAGATGGGGGCCGAGGGGGCCGGCATCCTCCTTTATCTCAATCAGGAAGGGCGCGGCATCGGCCTTGCCAACAAGATGCGCGCCTATTCCCTGCAGGATCAGGGCTTCGACACGGTCGAGGCCAATCACCGCCTCGGATTTGAAGACGACGAGCGCGATTTCCGCATCGGCGCGGAAATCCTGCGCCGCATGGGTTTTTCACAGGTGCGCCTGATGACCAACAACCCCGCCAAGGTTGCGCGTATGGAGGATTGCGGCATTACCGTTACCGAGCGTGTGCCGCTCAAGGTCGGCCAAACGCGCCACAATGCCCATTACCTCGCCACCAAGGCGAAGAAATCGGGGCATCTGCTTTAGGTGTAGTCGCGCGCGCCAAAAATCGCCGAGCCGACCCGCACATGGGTTGCGCCAAAGCTGATCGCCTTTTCGAAATCGCCGCTCATGCCCATCGACAGGCCATCAAGGCCATTGCGCGCGGCCATCTTGGCAAGAAGCGCGAAATGCATCGAAGGCTCTTCCTCGGCCGGGGGGATGCACATCAGGCCCCGCACCGGCAGATCGAGGCCCCGGCATTGGGCCACGAAGGCATCAACATCCGCAGGCGCAATCCCCGCCTTCTGCGGCTCTTCGCCGGTATTCACCTGTATGAACAGGTCGGGGCAATCGCCGCGTTCCTGCGCAAGACGCGCGAGCGTTTCGGCAAGTTTCGGGCGATCGACCGAATGGATCGCCTGCGCAAGCTCCATCGCCTGCCGCGCCTTGTTGGTCTGCAAGGGGCCTATGAGGTGCAGTTCGATCCCCTCATAGCGCTCGCGGAACATGGGCCACTTGCCCGCCGCCTCCTGAACCCGATTCTCGCCGAAAATCCGGTGACCTGCCTTCAAAACCTCGTCCACCCGCTCGTTCGGCTGGACCTTGGAAACCGCGATCAGCCGGACAGAACCGGGCGCACGGCCTGCCTCGGCCTCGGCTTTGGCGATACGGGCTTTGATTTCTTCAAGACTCACGGGATTTCCCTCAACCACCGGATAACGCAGCTTTTAAGGGGGATACCCGCTGGTTGAGGCCAAGTCACCCGGGATTCGCAGACCGGTGTGTGACCTTGTTGCATCAATCCCGGCAGACTCTCCCGCGCCCCCGCCAAATCGCTTGAGAATTCGCGGCACCGGGCGCAAAACCACGATCAATGCTGGACTACTGGCATTTTTTGGAATGCAAACACGAGGGAATATCCATGAAAAGCATCCTTCTCGCTTCGGCCTCGGCCTTCGCCTTCGCAGGCGCCGCCGCTGCTGACGTCTCCTGGAGCGGCTCCGCTTCGGCTTCTTACAACACCCTTTCGGGCTTCGACACGGCCGTTTCGATGGACGCTTCGGCCTCGACCGCGCTGAACAACGGCTGGACCGCGACCGTCACTGTTTCGGTTGACGCCGATGGCTTTGGCGGCGGTTCGACCACGACTGGTCAGTGCGTCACCGACGTAACCACGTCGACTTCGCTCAGCGCAATCACCTCGGTGAACGTCTCCTACGGCACCTGCGTCACCGG
>JAHEBR010000209.1 GCA_024642185.1 Marivivens sp.
TCGAGGTGGAAGAACACATCGCCGCTGCCATCGCCCGGCTGGTGGCCGAAATACTCGCTCCAGTCCGCCGCATAGCCGATCTTGGTGGCGGACCCGAGGATGGACCGCGCATCCGCAAGCAGATCCAGATAGGCCTGCACGGCGGGATAGGTGCTGGCGCCCAAGCGGATCGTCGTCAAGGTAAGCCGCGGCCAAGACGGAAGCATGCGGTACAAGGAAGATCAGCAAGCCAACTGGGGGTGGCAGGCATAGTCACTCCGTCCAGAAGACGGACGTCAGTGGCAAAAGCTTGTTCCACTTCTTCGGCGGACACAGTTCCGGCAAGCATCGCAAGAAGTAATCATTTCGTCCGGCGCACCCCAAGTGGGTGGGCCGGACGTCTGCCGGGTTCGTCTACATCTTTCGCTTGAATCGCCAAGCGCCTCGCTCTGGGCGCAGAGGCACGTCCTATCACGCCTCTCTCCTGTTGCGGCTCTGTTCCCCTCGAAGGCGATTGAAACAGGGGCCGAAGTTTTGGCGGGGTTGAAGTTTAGGCTATTGGATAGGCAAGGAAAAATCCGACCGAACCGATTTTGGCGAGGTTCGCCCGAACAGAGACGGAGCGCCGTTCAGAGCCCGGAACGCGCCTGGCGCGCAGTCTCAGAGGTTCGCATGGTTGGGACAAATCCCTTTGAAAACACGACTATTTCCGCGCCGCGTGGGGCGCCTGTCCGTGTTCGCAACAGGGATGATGGCGGAGGAGGTGGGATTCGAACCCACGGTACGCTCTCACGCACGCCGGTTTTCAAGACCGGTGCAATCGACCACTCTGCCACTCCTCCGGCAGGGGTCACCCATACGCAGGACGTTTCGATTCTGAAAGGCCCTTGCAGGGTGGATTTCCGCTCAGAGGCACAGCAGCAGTCTTTCAATGTGGCAGAGCCCTCGCTATTGTGGCCGCAAATTCGCCCTAGGGGCGGTGAGGAAACAGGCAGAAAGGGCCGGTTAACGGTCTTTGCCGGAGCGGGATACAAAGGGGCATGGGTATGTCGGGCGTTCAATTTGGCTGGGTTGGGTATCGCCGGGTGGCTTTCGCCTCCGCGGCGGCACTGATGTTTCTGGCCGGGTGCCAACCGGGCGAGCTTTTCCCGCAAAAACCTGCCGAAGGCGCAGATGCCGCGGCGGCCGAACCGCAGATGATCGAGCAGGACGTCGAAAAACCCGATGTCTTTTCGGTGACAGATGCCGGCCTCTGGGACGGTCGCCCATCATTGGGCGGGGTCTGGGTCGCCCATCCTGATGTCGACGAGCCCGAGCGGGTCATTATCCGCAATGCCGCCAACGGCAGATTTGTGATCGGAGCCCTGTTCCGCCGCGAGCGCGACAATCCGGGGCCGGCGCTTCAGGTGTCGTCCGACGCAGCAGAGGCGCTCGGAATGCTGGCCGGCGCGCCGTCGACGCTAAGCGTGGTCGCGTTGCGCCGCGAGATGGTCTCGGTGGCTCAGCCCGAGCCGGTTGTCGAATTGACCGAGGCCACCGACATCGAAACAACACCGCTTGATCCGATTGCAGGTGCCGCCGCCGCGATCGACGCAGCCGAAGCGGCGCAAGCCGCCCCGGCCGCTCCGAGCACCACGCCAATGCCGTTGCCGGGCCCCATTGTCTCGCCGCTTGAAAAGCCCTTCATCCAGATCGGCATCTTCTCGATCCAAGGCAATGCCCTGCAAACCGCCGACCTCCTGCGCGCAGACGGCATCATTCCGACTGTCCTTGAGCAATCAAGTCAGGGCCGGACCTTCTGGCGTGTCATTGTCGGGCCGGCGTTGACCTCGGACGAACGTTCCGCGCTTTTGGCAAAGGTCAAAGAGCTTGGTTTCGCCGACGCCTACTTTGTGACGAACTGACGAAAGGGAGCTCTTTCCCGCATGACTTCGCGCGCCCTGACTTTGCTGCGATTTGCACTTTTGACGACGACCCTGATCTTGGTCGGCCTTGCAGCCGCCGCGCAGTCCTTTGAAGCCAAAGCACGCGCGGCCTACGTCTATGACCAGACGACCGGCACCGTTCTTTTGGCCAAGAACGCAGACGATCCGCTGCCACCTGCGTCCATGTCGAAGTTGATGACACTCTTCATGGCTTTCGAGGCAATCCGCGACGGGCGTCTTCACGTCACTGACGAGCTTTTGGTCTCTCAGCACGCGATGGACTATCAAGGCTCGTCGATGTTCTTGCGCTCGGGCGAGCGGGTGAAGGTCGAGGATCTCTTGCGCGGCATCATCGTCTTGTCGGGCAACGATGCCAGTGCCGTGATTGCCGAGGCGCTATCGCCCGATGGCACGGAGGCCGGCTTTGCCCGTTTGATGACCGATCGTGCGCGCCAGCTGGGGATGAACAACTCTTCCTTCGCCAATTCCAATGGCTGGCCTGCGGTCGGGCATCTGATGTCGATGCGGGATCTCGGGATTCTGGCCGATCACATCATCCGCGATTTCCCGACCTATTATCCTCTCTTCAGCGAGACCGAGTTCCATTTCGACGGTCGCGTTCCGTCGAACTCACAAAACCGCAATCCGATCCTTGCCCTCGGCATGGGGGCCGATGGCCTCAAGACCGGCCACACGAGCGAAGCGGGCTATGGCCTTGTCGGCTCGGCCAAACAGGGCGATCGTCGGGTGATCTTCGTCATCTCCGGCCTCGACAGCGCCGAGGCCCGCGCCGAGGAAAGCGAGCGCATCCTCAACTGGGCCTTTCGCCAGTTTGCGGAAAAGCAGCTCTTGAAAGCAGGCACTCGCCTGGGAGAAGCGAAAGTCTGGATGGGCGAGGCCGAGACGGTCGGATTGACGGTTGTCGAAGATGTCCGGCTTTTGGTGCCGACCTTCGGCGCCGCCGATCTCTCGGCGGAAGTCGTTTACAAAAGCCCGATCGAAGCACCCATTCAAGCTGGCCAGGAGATGGGCGAGTTGATCATTTCCCGGCCCGAGTTGCCGGAGGTCAGGATACCGCTCGTCGCCGAAACCGATGTCGCGGAAGGCGGCTTTGCCGTCCGCCTCAAGACGGCTGCGCTCGTCCTTCTGCGCAAGATTTCCCCCTCTGCGGCGGAAACACTGAGCGCCACGGATGGCTGAGGGCCGGTTCATCACCTTTGAGGGCATCGACGGATCGGGCAAATCCACCCAGGCGCGGCTTCTGGTCGAGCGCCTGCGCGCCGAGGGGCAGGATATCGTGCACACCCGCGAACCGGGCGGCAGCCCCGGCGCGGAAGAGATCCGCCAGCTTCTCCTGACCGGCGATCCCGAGCGGTGGTCGGCCGAGACCGAGATCCTTCTCTTCACCGCCGCCCGCCGTGATCACCTTGAAAAGACGATCCTGCCCGCGCTGGCCGAGGGCAAGACGGTGATCTCGGATCGTTTCGCCGATTCCACCCGTGTTTATCAGGGGGCCACGCGCGGCGATCTGCGCGGCACGGTCGACAAGCTGCACGCGCTGATGATCGGCCGCGAGCCGGACCTGACCTTCGTCATCGACATGGACCCCGAAGCGGCGCTGAAGCGCGGCCTTGCCCGCAAATCGGGCGAAGACCGGTTCGAGGATTTCGGCCTCGGCTTTCAGGAAACCCTGCGGCACGGCTTTCTCGCCCTCTGCCACGATTTCCCCAAACGCTGCGTCCTGATCGACGGCAACCGCGACGCCGCCGCCATCGCCACGGAAATCGCCGAGATCGTCGGGGATACCTGATGAGCGAGGACCGTCCAGAGCCCGACCGGATCGAAGGCGCCCCGCATCCGCGAGAAACAGCGCGCCTCATTGGGCAGGACCGCGCCGAGGCGGATTTCCTCAAGGCCTATATCTCAGGCCGCCTGCATTCCGGCTGGCTCATCACCGGCCCCAAGGGCGTCGGCAAAGCCACCCTCGCCTATCGCATCGCGGCCTTTCTTCTGGCCGAGGGCCCCGAAGAGGCGGGGGCTGGGCTTTTCGGCGATGCCCCGCCAGAGCCCACGAGCCTCGACATCTCGCCCGATCACCCCGAACGCCGCCTGATCCTTGCAGGTAGCCACCCGCGCCTTGCGGTGATCCGCCGGGCCGTCAATGAAAAGACCGGCAAGCTGCAATCCGAAATCAC
>JAHEBR010000210.1 GCA_024642185.1 Marivivens sp.
ACCGGCAGGCCCGCAGGCTCAAGGTGCAAAAGCGCCCTGATCTGGAAATCGGTGACCTCTGCAGTCTCGGCGGGATTGGCAAGCTTCAGGACATAGCGCCCCTCGCCCGTGTCGATCCGCCAGTTCACGTCCCGCTCCGATGTGAGCGCGGTGAAGGCCCCCTCGATCCCCCAGAACCACCGCGCAGCCTCCTTGGCCGCCGCCTCGCCAAACTCCGGCGCGGCGGTCGACAGGATTGCGCCAAGGGGCGAGGCGTCAGTCATGTCGTCAGCCCAGTTCGATCCGCAGCCCGTCGCGGCCCATGTGGAACGGGCCGCTCCAATGCGGGCGCACGGCGGCTTGCCAATGCTCTTCGGTAAAGGTCGGATCGTCGGAAGGGATCATATGGTGAACCGCGAGCGCGCCAACCTCGGCCATTGCCGCGATCTTGGCCGCTTCGGGGGCAAAGCTGTGCGAGCGCAGGAGGTGCGTCCTCAGCCGCCCGTCGGTATTCCCGACCCGCGCAATCAGCGCCTCGACCGCCTCTTCCAGCATCGCCTCGTGGATCAGAAGATCGGCGCCCTTCGCAAAATCCGCGAGCGGCGGGTGGTAGGCCGTGTCTCCCGAGAAGACGACAATCTTCCCCGCGCCTTCAAACCTGAGCGAGAAGGTGTCGATCAAGGGCGGGTGGATATTGCGCTGTGCCGAAACCCTGATGCCTTCTATCTCGCATATCTCGCCGTCCTCGATCTCGTGGATTGCGAGCAGGCCCCGCAAATCGGGCCGGCCTTCGTCTTCGATCCGAAGGTCAATGTCGGCCTTCATCGACAAGAGAAACGCGTCCCAATAGGCGGCCAAACCTTTCGGCCCCCAGACCTCGACCTTGCTTTTCAGACCGGCGGTCCATGCCGTGTGGATCAGCGGGCCAAGCTCGAGATAGTGGTCGGAATGCAGATGCGTGATGAAGATGTGCCGCAGCTCGGCCAGCGCCATGCCCTGATCGACGATCCCGCGCGTAACACCAAGGCCGCAATCGACGACGATCCGCGCGCCGCCGAGGCTGAGAAGGCTCGAGGTCGGCATGGTCGAGCCGGGCCGGATCGCCGGGCCGCCCTTGGTGCCAAGTAGCGCCACCCAATTTGCCTCTTTGCCTGCATCCACGCCCATCGGTTCCTCTTGGCTGTTTCGAGACCGGATCAAACCGCAAGTGCCGGGCAACGGAAAGGCCTAAGATGATTTTTCGGTTTTCCAAATGGGCGGCTTGAGCAATGGTCAGCAAGACATCCCCCGAACGGCAACGAAAGCGAAGAACCGATGTATTCCGAAGGCAAGATCACCTACCGCGCCCTGCCCCTGCCCGACCGTGTCCGCATGGAACCTGAGGCGACGCTTGAGGCCGCCGAGGCTTTCTTGGCCATGATGCGGAAACGCCATTCGATTCGCGATTTCAGCGCCGATCCGGTCGACGAGGCAGTGATCCGCGCCGCCATCGCCACGGCGGGCACAGCGCCTTCGGGGGCCAATCACCAGCCCTGGCATTTCGTTGCGATCCGCGATCCAAAGATCAAGGCCAAGATCCGCGAAGCCGCCGAAGAGGAAGAACGCGCCTTTTACGCCGGCGGTGCGGGCGATGAATGGCTGCGCGCCCTCGAGCCGATCGGTACGGGCGTAGAGAAGCCGCATCTGACAACCGCGCCCTGGCTGATCGTCGTCTTCGCCCAGCGCTATGGCCTGACCCAGACCGGCAACCGCTACAAGAACTACTACGTTCCCGAAAGCGTCGGCATTGCCACCGGATTTCTCATCGCGGCGCTGCACAACGCGGGGCTGTCGTGCCTTGAACACACGCCCAATCCGATGAAATTCCTCAACGGTCTGCTCGGGCGCCCCGACCATGAAAAGCCGGTGATGATCCTGCCCGTGGGATATCCGGCCAAAACCGCGACCGTTCCCGAAGTGGCGAAGATCAAGAAACCTCTGGACGAGATCCTGTCGGTCTTCTGATCGCTACTCCGCGACGAGCGCCGCGTGCTGCGGGCCGCGACCGGCGCCGCTCTCTGCACCCGACATGGCGCCCGCGCACCACGCAGCAATCGCACCGGCCTGTGGCCCGACCTCTTCCGCCAGATCTCCGGCGAAGTTGAGAAAGGCTTCGAGGTTCAGAGGATTGATCCCCAGCAACACGGGGATCTCGCGCGCCAGGGCTTCGGCGACGGTCTGGCGAAAGCCGCGGCCCTCGGCCTCGTGCTTGCCGAACTTGTTGAGGACGAGGATATCGGGCGCCTCCTCCAGCGCCCTGTCGACCAGCGCCACGCCCGCTTCGAGCATCGCCGGATCAAGCCGGCAGCCTCGGGCGCCGGGGCCCCGATCTTGCGAAATTCGGAAGACGGTGCCTTCGGGCAGGACCTTCACATCCATATCGCAGCGGCAGCCATCGCCCCGCTCGGTATTGGATTGAACGAGGCCCACAACGCTATGGCCGATCGCTACAAGCCGCTCCGCAGCTTCGGCGATAACCGGATCTGTTCCGGTAGGTCCGCGGTTGACGATATAGCCGATCTTCATTGCATCATCCTTTTGCCTCGCGGACCGGCAAGACTGGCCAAGGTCCGCTCATGTCGTTTCTGTATTCATGACCCGATCCAGACCGCGCCGGGCCAGCATCTCTTTGTAGATTTTGGCGAGATCGGCTTTGGTCAGCCGCGCTCGGGCGATCGGCAAGACTATCGCATTCTCGACAACGAGCTGTCGCCGCTCGGAAGCTGCGAAGAACCTCAAAGTCTCGAAGTCCTCATCCAATAGCGGGGCATCACTCTCGACAAGCGTTTTCAAAATCCCAAGGACGCGGTGGATCTGGCCATCGCCGATTGCGTGGTCCGCCTCCAGCCGATCAAGGATTTCGTCGATGCGGTCCTCTGCCTCGGCGCGTTTGCGAAGAAGCGGGAAAAGCTCTTCATCCTCATCGCGATGGTGCGAAAGAAATTCCTCACGCAAATAGCCGTAGAGGGAAAGCACAGCCTCCGAAGATCGCCCGTTGGGTTCAAGAACCAACCTGTCGATCGCATCGAGCACTTCGCGCATCATCAGATGTTCCAAATGAACAAGCTCGAGCGGATCGCGGCTGGCATCTTGGCCTTTCCTGACAAGGAATCCACCCGAGGTCATGATTCATCCCTGCCCACCTGCTGTCATGTCGACGCCGGTTACTTCAGCGTCAGCCAAAAGAGCTTCGGCTAGCTGGCGCATGGCCTCGACCCAGGCTTTCTTTTCAAGCGCTTCTGCGATGCGGGGAGCAACCGCCTCAAAGGGGAGCGGGCGACCAGGCGCAAGCGCATCGAGGCGAATGAGATGCCAGCCAAACCGGGTTTGGATCGGCTCTTGGGTGATCTGGCCCTCCTCCAGTGCACGCAGCACCGCTTCAAATTCTGGCACGGTCGCACCCGGCGACAATTGGCCAAGGTCGCCGCCACGCTCACGCGAGGGGCAATCGCTTGCGCTGCGCGCCAGAGCGGCAAAGCCCGAACCATCTTCGCGCAGCTTTGCGGCGGCGGCGTTGGCGCGGGCCTCGGCCCCTTCGCCGGCAAAGAGGATGTGCGATGCACTCCACAAGGGGTGAGAAAGGAACTTGCCGGGATCGGCGCTCCAGATCGCCCTGACTTCATCAATGCTCGGTGGCGTAACAGGGGCCACCGCATCGAGATAACCCCGCAAGATCGCCTCTTCCTCGGTCTCGAAACGGCCCGGCGCCACTTCGAGAGGGTCGGCCTTGACCCCGCGCCGCGCGGCGTCTTCAAGCATCAGGCGCCGCAAAACGAGCGCCCGCGCAGCAGATTTCCAGGCGAGGCCCGGCTTGTTTTTGGGAGCGGGGTGGTTCTGCGCCTCGGCGGCGATGGCCGCCGAGGGGATGATCACACCGTCCACCCTGACTTCGGGAAACAGCGGCTTGTTCATGGCCTACTCCGCCGGATGCCGACGCCGCGAGCGCACGATCTGGTAGCCGGGCCGCAGGACATAGCGGATCGGAGCCGAGAGCATGTGCACGAGGCGGGTGAAGGGGAAGAGGACAAAGATCGTCAGGCCAAGGAACATGTGCAGCTTGAAGATCAGCGCCACGTCGGC
>JAHEBR010000028.1 GCA_024642185.1 Marivivens sp.
CCGACCATCGACACGGTGCTGGCGCTGGTCGCCCTCAGGGGCAGGGTTGGGGGGCTTTACGGATCCTGATTTCGATCTGACGTTCGTCGCGTGACACTGTCAGAAGAGACAGGCTCGAGATGGGGTAGGGGGGGCGTAGCGTCTCGGGTGACACAGCGCACCCCTTTCAAACCCTCAAGAAATAGCCCCCAAGCTCATTCGCCAAGTGGTGAGTTTCTTTTTGGTATCTGGTGGCAGGCAGCGGTAAGAGATGTCTTCAAACTAGTCTGCCGACCGCCCTTCGCGGCGCTTGCGGTAGACGAACTCTAGAAAACTTTCGACCCAAGGCGTCTGTGTGGTGTTCCTCAAGTGAATGAACCCCGCCTGAGTATTGGCTTTGACGAGCGCATCGTGTTCGCCATCGATCCCATGCCCGCGGGTGACGTTGCGGGCAAAGGGGAGCGGGTCGACATTATCGAGGCGGGCATAGTGGAATTCGTGTGCTTTTTGCTCGGGGACGGGCGCATTCCAAAGTGACGAGGCCGAAGGGGTGAACCGGACATGGCCCCTGCCTTGCGGGCGCTCCTGCATCACCGTTGCGGCGCCGAAAAAACCAACCATCGCGTGGGCTTCGCCGTTCCACGTCAGGTCTTTGCAGAGATACATAAGCCCGCCGCACTCGGCATAGGCCGGCAGGCCAGCCTCAAGCGCGGCCTTCACGCTCTCGCGCATGGAACGGTTGGCCGCGAGGGAAGCAGCGTGAACCTCGGGGAAGCCGCCGCCGATGAAAAGGCCGTCGAGATCCGGCAGATGCGGGTCGCGGATCATGTCGACGGGGACAAGCTCTGCGCCCATCGCGGCGAAGGCCTCGAGATCGTCGGGATAGTAGAAGCCGAAGGCCTCATCCATGGCAACGCCGATGCGTAGTCCCCGATAGAGGGGACTTGGAGCGGCCCGCTCCGGCGCCTCGAAGGCGGGGGCCGAGGCGGCAATCCGCATCAGCCGATCAAGATCGACATTGGCGCCAACGGTCTCGCCGGCCTTGCGCACGAAGGCCTCAGTCAGGCTCGTGTCCGAAGGCGTCGTCAGGCCGAGGTGGCGTTCGGGAATACCGATCAGCGCATTCGCCCCGACAGCCCCCAAGACCGCGACATCCGTATAGGCCTCGACGGCGACCCTGAGCTTGCCCTCATGGCGCGCGCCGCCCGTGCGGTTGAGGATGACGCCCGCGATCCGCACGTCGGGATCGAAGGCCTGATAGCCAAGGAGCAAGGGCGCAATGCCCCGCGTCATGCCGCTTGTGTCGATCACCAAGACCACGGGCGTGCCGAGGTGCTTGGCAAGGGCCGCATTCGCATCGCTGCCGTCGGCGGCGACACCATCGTAAAGACCCTTGTTCGCCTCGATCAGGGCGATATCGCTGCCCGAGGCCTTGCGGGCGAAAAGCGTGGCGATTTCGTCGCGGCTCATGGTGTTGAAATCGAGGTTGTAGGCCGGCCGCCCCGCCGCCCGGGCAAGCCACATCGGGTCGATGTAGTCGGGGCCCTTCTTGAAAACCGAGACCTTCTTGCCCCGCGCCTTGAGCGCTCCTGCCAGCCCGGTTGTCACCACCGTCTTGCCCGACGATTTATGCGCCGCGGCGATCATGATGCGGGGGAGTTGGATCACCGTCCTGCCCTGTTGTCTGCCAAGCGAAGCGAAGACCCTCTCGTGTCACACATGGGATCAGCTATCGCTGGGGATGTTCCTGTCGGAAAGATTGCTCGGCAGGATACGCAGAACCTTGGCGCCAAGGCCAGTGGCGAAAAGCGCGAGCGCCACGCCGCCGAGGCCGAGGGCGAACTCGGGAAGGCTCGGGCTATAGGCGGCAATCTGGCCGTCGTGGAAGGAGGACGAGACCTCATAGCCGGGGAACAGCTCCATCGGATAGGCCTGCCCGCCGACGACGATCACATAGACCTGCGCCACGCCGCCGAGGATCACGAGGATCGCCACGAGGCTTGCCATCCCCGCACTCACCGGCCCCTTGCGGCCATAGACCAAGGCCAGCGGCAGAAGCCCCCCGAGAAGCACCTGCACGCCCCAGAAGAGCGTGGTGTAGAGGCCGCCCTCTTTCAGGATGAAGGCCTCGAAGCCTGCGTGTTCCTGCGCGTAGAGGTTGGTCAGGTGCTGGACGGCGGTGAAATAGAGCACCACGGCCACGAAAAGCGCCAGAAGGCGGGTCAGTCGGGTGATGATCACATCCCCCAGCGGCGTGTCGCCCAGACGGGCAAGGCCCTGCAGAACTAGGATGAAGATCGCAAGTCCAAAGGCAAAGGACATCGAGATGAAGAGGGGCGCCATGATCGCCGCGTCATAGCCGGGGCGCGCCACAAGCCAGCCAAAGATCGAGCCGGTGCCAGTGGTCAGCGCAAGGCGCCAGACAAAGGCGGCAAGGCCCGCGGGCCTGGTCCATTTCGGATCGACGCTGCGGTCCATCTGGACCCAGAGATAGACGGCCACGACACCCATGAACCCGGAATAGAGGAGGATGTTCCATGTAAAGATCGAGGTGAAATTGAAATGCGTCATCTGCACGATCAGCCGGTCGGGCCGGCCAAGATCGAGAACCAGAACCGCAAGGCCTCCTGCCAGAAGCGCCATCGCCAGAACGCCCGACAGGCGCGAGAGGGGCTTGTAGGCCATCTTGCCGAAGACGCTGGCGATCGAGGCCACGTTGAGCGCCCCCGAAGCCGCCACAATCAGGAAGATCGCGAAGACATGCGGCATCCCCCAGACCACATGGTTGGTCATGCCGGTGACGATATGGCCGTGATGCTCGACATAGACGAAGGAAGCGAAACCGCCGAGCAGGAAAGCCACCAGCGCCGCCGCCGAGGCCCAGAGGCCGTTTGTGACGGGGATTTCGCGGTAGAGGGTTCTGTCGATCGCCATGTCAGATCTCCGCGTAGCGCACGCCGGGGTTCAGATCGAGATCGGGGCGGAGCGCCACCGAAGGGAACTCGGCCAGCCGCTGCGCGATCTCGCTGGAGGGGTCGAGCAAATCGCCGAACACCATCGCGCCGTTGCCCGTGGCCGAGCAGGCTTCGACGCAAGCCGGAATGCCGCCTGCATCGACACGGTGGACACACAGCGTGCAGCCCTCGACCGTGCCCTGCCCGCGCGGCGCGTGGGTTTTCTGGTTGGTCACCGGCTCGTGCACGAAAGAGCGTGCCTTGAAGGGGCAAGCCATCATGCAATAGCGGCAGCCGATGCAAGTGTGCTTGTCGACCAGAACAATGCCATCGTCGCGCTTGAACGACGCGCCGGTCGGGCAAACATCGACGCAGGGCGGGCTTTCGCAGTGCTGGCACATGACCGGCATGCTCGACTCGTGACCGGTAGCCTTGTTCCTCAGCGTCACCTTGCGGATCCACTGAACATCGCGCTCGGCCTCGCCGTGCCCTTCCCAGCCGTTCTCGGTCTTGCAGGCCGTCACGCAGGCGTCGCAATCCTCGGCGCATTTGGAGGTGTCGATCAACAGGCCCCAGCGCTTGCCGGCATCCACCGCAGCAGTCGCCGAGCCGCCAAATGCCATCAGCGTCACGCCCGGCGCGAGCGTCATGGTGGCGAAGGCGGCGCCGCTCTTGAAGAAATCGCGGCGGGTCGGTCGATCCTCGACCTCTGAGCCATTGGGCATCCGGAAGCTCATCAGTTCGGCTCCGTCATCGCTTGGGAAAGATAGGCCAGCAGAACATCGGCATCACCGGCGCCCCAACTGCGGAACCGCGGCCCACGCAGGATCATGGCGTGCGGCGCGGGCTCGTCGAAATCGGCCGGGGTCGAGCGGTGGCAGTCGAAGCAATCGACCCGCACCGCCGCGTAATCATGGCAAGCGCGGCAGAAATGCCGCTCGTCCGCGACCGTGACCGGCACGCCCGCCTCGTCCTTCACCGTGTGACACTCGAAACATTCGGCGAGCGAGCTGTCTGTCGGACGGATGCCGAGATACATGGTCAGGTCGCGGTCGTGCTTGAGCATCTCCATATGCCAGCGGCGCATATAGTCGTTGCCTTCGGGATGCGGCTCGCCCGTGGCCTGCGGAATATCCGGCCCCACGCCATCGGCGGCGCTCAGCGCGCCCGCCGAAAAGAAGAGGCACAGGGCCAGAAAGATCCGCGCAAGTTTCACTCGCCAAGCCCCATCTGGATATAGCCGCTCGGGCAGACGTCGGCGCAGATGTGGCAGCCGATGCACTTGCCATAATCGGTGTCGACATAGCGGCCCATGGTCCGGTCGGATTTCTTGACGCGGAAGATGGCGTCCTGCGGGCAGTAGATCACGCAGTTGTCGCATTCGAAGCACATCCCGCAAGACATACAACGATCGGCTTCCTTGCGGGCCTCGTCGGCATCAGGGGCCACGATCCGCTCGCCGAAGTGGCCAAGCACCGAATCCGGCCCGATGTTGATTTCCTTGCGGTCGAAACGGGCATCAAACTTCCAGTGGCCGAGGAACAGTTCGTCCGCCGGCACGATCTGGTTCTTCGAGCGGTCCTCGTAGTTGTGAATGGCCCAAGTCGCGGCATCGGTGCCGCTGATCTGGGCATGCTCGTATTCGGTCGGCGCGTGATCGGTTTCCTTCAGCTTTTCCAGAAGGTTGAAGTGATGCACGTTGACCTTGGGCAGTTTGCCCTGCGGCTGACCCTTGAGATAGTGGTCGATGGCTTCGGCCGCGATCGAGGCCTGCCCGACAGCGGTGGTCAGAAGGTGCGGCTTCACGATATCGCCCGCGACAAAGATGTTTTCCTTGTTCGGCCACTGGTAATGGGCATTGGCGTTGACGAGGCCCTTGCCGTTGTCGAGCGCCTCAAGGCCCTTCAGATCGCCCGCCTGACCGATGGCGGCGACGATCAGATCGGCTTCGATCTCGTGCTCGCTACCCTCGATCAAGACCATCTTGCCCGAGGACCAGTCGGCACGCGCCACCTTGAGCGCACGGGCGCGGTCGGGGGTCTCCATCACGACTTCGATCGGAACCAGCGAGCCGAGGATCTGCACACCCTCTTCGGTGACGTGCTTCACCTCCATCGCGGTGGCGGGCATCTTGTCGACGGGGCGGCGGTAGATGACCTTGACGTCAGCCCCATCGCGCTTGGCCACGGTCGCCACGTCATGGGCGGTATGGCCGAGGACGACGAACTCGGGGCGGTCCTGTTCGCGCTTGTGCTCGATATGGCCGAGGCGGCGGGCCACGGCGGCCACGTCCATCGCGGTATCGCCGCCGCCGATGACGAGGACCTTCTGGGAGCCGTGATGCAGGCGGCCATCGTTGAAGGCCTCGAGGAAGGCGACACCGGTGATGCAGTTGGCGGCTTCGGCAGCGCCGGGGATGTCGATGGGCGAACCCGACTGGGCGCCGATGCCGACGAACACGGCGTCATAATCCTTCTCGAGCTGTTCGAGCGAGATATCGACACCGATCTTGGTGTTGGTTCTCACCTCGACGCCCATGTCGAGGATCCGCTGGATCTCGCCGTCCAAGACGTCGCGTGGGGTCCGGTAGCCGGGGATGCCATAGCGCATCATTCCGCCAAGCTGGGCGTGGGATTCAAAGATCGTGCAGGCATGGCCCTTGCGGCGCAGCTGGTAGGCGGCGGTCAGCGAGGCGATGCCGCCACCGATGAGCGCAATCTTCTTGCCGGTCTCGGCCCCCGCCTGACGCAGCCTGAGGCCGGTTTTCAAGGCATGATCGCCGATGAAATGCTCGACTGCGTTGATGCCGACGTTCTGTTCGACCTCGTTACGGTTGCAGCCGTCCTGACAGGGCGCGGGGCAGACGCGGCCCATGATTGCCGGGAATGGGTTGGCATCGGTCGAGCGGAGGAAGGCATAGTCCTTCCAGTCCATCTTCTCGCCGTCGATGACGGGCGGCTGTTCGATGCCGCGCACGATGTTGAGCCAGCCGCGGATATCCTCGCCCGAGGGGCAAGAGCCCTGGCAAGGCGGGGTCCGGTGCACATAGGTCGGGCACTTATAGGACGTGTCCGCGACGAAGATCTTTTCTTCCAGATGCCAGTCGCTCGGCGTTTCGCCGTCACGGTACTTGCGGAAGGTGTGGCCGGTTGGTGTCTGTGTCATGACAATTCCCTCATGCGTCCGAATTGGCCGCGGTTTCGCCCGCGTCCTCTTCCGTTTCCTGCCCGCTCAGAATGAGCGCGTTCGACACCAGTTGGTGAACCGACAGGATCGCTTCCATGTCGTAGCCGAACTTGGGCATGATCTTTGAAAATTGGGTTTTGCAGATGGCGCAGATCGCCGCCATGTGGGTGACCCCGTGTTCCTCGGTCACGTCCTGCAGCGCCTTCATCCGCGGGCTTGCGCCTTTGGTGCGCAGGTCCATCAGTTCGTCGGTCAGAAGGCCCCCGCCCCCGCCGCAGCAGAGCGTGCCTTCCTTGATCGTGTCCGGCGCCATATCGAAATAATTGTTGCACACCGCCTTGATGACATTGCGGGGGATCTCGAACTGGCCACCCACCTCGTCACCCATGCCCGAGGCGCGGGCGACGTTGCAGCTGTCGTGATAGGTCAGGCGGATGTGGTCGTTGCGGCTCTTGTCGATATTAAGCGTGCCCTTCTGGATCTCGCCCCAGGTAAACTCGAGGATGTGCTGCGGCACCGGATATTTCGGATCGAGGAAATCCCACGGCCCCGCGAGCGTATTGAGGAAGCTGTAGGCCACGCGCCAGGCATGGCCGCATTCGCCGAAGATGATCCGCTTGACGCCCAGATCCTGCGCGGCCTTGCGGATGCGGAGGGCGACCTTCTGCATATTCTCGTAAGAGCCGATGAAGAGGCCGAAGTTGGCGGCCTCCGAGGCATAGGACGAAACCGTCCAGCTCACCCCCGCCTCGTGGAAGACCTTGGCATAGCCAATCAGGCCCTCGATATGCGGCTCGGCGAAAAAGTCGGCCGAGGGCGTGATCAAAAGGATGTCGGCACCCTTCTCATCAAGCGGGATACGCACCGAGACGCCGTTATCGTCCTCGATATCCTCTTCCAGCCCTTCAAGGGTCGCCCGCAGCGCCTTTTCCTGAAGGCCGAGGTTGTTGCCGATCTTGTGGACCTTGCCGATGATCTCGTTGCAGTATTTCTGGCCCTTGCCGACCACATCCATGATCTCACGCGCGGCCATCGAAATCTCGGCCGTGTCGATGCCGAAGGGGCAATAGACCGAGCAGCGGCGGCATTGCGAGCACTGGTGGTAATAGGAATACCACTCGTTTAGCACTTCCTCGGTCAGATCTCGGGCCCCCACGAGCGAGGGGAAATACTTGCCGGCAAAGGTGAAATAGCGGCGGTAGACCGAACGCAAGAGATCCTGTCGCGCCACCGGCATATTCTTGGGATCACCCGTGCCGATGAAGTAATGGCACTTGTCCGTGCAAGCCCCGCATTTCACGCAGGCGTCGAGA
The DNA here is from genome assembly GCA_024642185.1 of Marivivens sp. GTDB lineage: Bacteria > Pseudomonadota > Alphaproteobacteria > Rhodobacterales > Rhodobacteraceae > RFZI01. The sequence goes on from JAHEBR010000028.1 coordinate 7,433, forward strand.
TAGACCTTGAAGGCGCGGTTTTTCTCGCCGAGCTCCTTCATTTTGGCGAGCGCGCGCTCTTTCCAGTCGGGCAAAAGCTCGCCCGGAAAGCCCACGCTTTCCTGATGCGCGGGTGAAGCCGGATAGGGCATGCTGTCGGCCATCGCCCCGCATTTCAGCTTCGGGATTTCCAGCGGATGGTGCAGCTTCGGGATGTCGATATCTTGAGCCGCCATGCCTCAGCCCTCCAGCTTTTCGGCCCACGGGGCGAGATGGCGCTTTTCGCGCGGGTTATCGACCTGGTTGCGGGTCGGGCTGAAGAAAACGCCGGGCGCGTGCAGAAGCTTCGAGATCGGGAAGATGATCATCAGGAGCGCCACCAGCGAGACGTGGATGATCAGCACCGGATCGGACGGAAAATGTCCGATGCGGAAGGTATAGAGCCCCATGAAGAAGGCCTTGACCGCGACGATATCGGTATGGGCAACAAAGCGCATCATCGCCCCCGACACGGCGATCCCCACGATCAGCGCCAGCATCAGGTGATCGGAAGGGTTGCTGATATAGCGGATGCGCTCCACCACGATCCGCCGCCCCCAAAGGCCCAGAAGGCCGAGGATCATCGTGAAGGCGGCATAGGTGCCGAAGGGCTGGACGATCTCGACCCAGCCCCATACGGGCTGGGTCAGATAGCGCAGGTGGCGCGCCACCACGAGCCACATCGACATATGAAAGGCATAGGCAAAGACCCAGGTCCATTTGTTCGACTTGAAGAGGCTCTCGAAGAAGACAACCTCGCGGAACATCCGCCAGAAAACGCCGTTGCGGGTTTTCGGGGCCGGTTGGGTCGGGATGATCAGAGGAGCGGGAACCTTTACATAGGTGCGAATCCGGGCCCCCACACCGATCACAAGGATCAGAGTAGCGACATAGTAGAGGATCGCAAAAAAGGCACCCAGCATACAAACTCCTCCTTATCCGGCCGCCGCAGGGCAAGCCGGTTCATCCTTCCAAACACCCGTCTGAATAATCAGACGCAGCCGGTGGGTTTGGGCAGGCCGGCGATCTTACAGGCTTGCTTGGCGGGGCCGTAGGGGAACAGCTCGTACATATACTTGTTGTTGCCCTTTTCGGGACCCATCGACTTGGAAACAGCTTTGATCAGCACACGCACGGCCGGTGCGATCTGATACTCGTCGTAATAGTCGCGCAGGAAGTTGACGACTTCCCAGTGCTCTTCGTTCATGTCGATGTTCTCGGCCTTGGCGATCACACCGGCAAGATCCTTGGTCCATTCGGAGAGGTTCGTGATGTAACCTTCCTCGTCATGTTCGACCGCTGTGCCGTTGACGTCATAGGGCATTCTGTTTTCCTTTTCTTATGCGTGGCCCCAGTCGGGGCCGGATTTCAAAGCCAGGACATGGTCCTGTCGTGTTCAGCCACAAGATCAACAAATCCATCATAGCCGACAGATTTCGTCCCGCTAACCATCTTGCCTGCGTCAATTCCGCGAGCGCTTACGTCACCGTCAAGCACATAGAGCGCGACATCCCCGACGGTTGCCTTGACCTGATCGGAAATGCTCGAGCCATCGATCGCGCCATAGACCCCGTCTTCGATCAGAAGAACGGCGTCGCCCGCCTTGCAGTGCTTGAGGCAGCTCGACAGCGTGCCGGTCTCGAAGGGCGATTTGTTGACCATATGAAGTGTCGACATGGGTCTCTCCCTTTAGAAACTCAGCACCACGTCCTGCTCGGACATGATATCGGCCATCTCGGCGCGGGTAACGAAGCGGATCGAGGGCTTTTCGGCCCAGTCGTCGTTCTCGTCCTCGTAGGTGATCTCTTGCAGGTCCGCCTCGGTCAGGCCGCGCTCTTCGAGCGACTCTTTCTCGACGTAGAACTTGTTCACGTCATAGTCGCCCAAGGCGCGGAAGGTCGCCGAGAAGTTCTTCATCCCGATCCCGTCGGTCTTCTGGCCCTTGGTGAGCTGGAACACCCCGTCATCCAGAAATGCGAGCGAAACGTCCTGTTCGAAAGCCGCGCCGATCAGCACGACCTCGAGGCTTTCGAGGGCATAGATCGTCCCGTAGGGCGCCTTCCGGTTCACGTAGAGAAATTTTTTCGTGTCCGCCATGACTTAGTCTCCGAATACGACCAGACGGTCGGTCTGGACGCCCATTTCGATCAGCTGGCCCAGGCCCGAGATGCGGAAACCTTCGGCAAGATTGTCGGCATCCTTGCCCTGACGGTTGGCCTCGTTGGCGTCGAGGATCCCCCGGCGCTGGGCGGCCGCGATGCAGACCACGAGGTCCACACCGTGCTCGGTCGCCAAGGCCGACCAGTTCTTCTGGATATGCCTCTCGTCCTGCGGCGGGATGGTGAGGCGGGTCGCGACGTTCACGCCGTCATGGTAGAAAAAGACGCGTGACACCTCGTGACCCTTCTCCAGGGCCGCTTTGACGAAACGATAGGCACTATCGGCGGCCTGATGGGTATAGGGCCCCTCGTTGACGACTACTCCGATCTTCACTGGTCTTGGCCTTTCCGATCAGAAGTGGACGTGGGCGGAGCTGTTCATCGACTTGCGAGAACCGGTCCAGGTGTCCAGGTGGTGCTTGGTGAAGGCCAGATCGGTCATCTCGAAGAAGCGCTTCCAGCCGATCCGGTCGATCCACTCGCCCATCCGCTCCCAATGCTTGGCGTCTTTCTTGTAGGCGGCGACGATGCGGCCCACGACTTCCTTCACCTCGGGCCAATGCGGCGCGTTGTTGGGAAGGTTGGCGACAGCAAGCTTGTGGAAGGTCGGCTTCGAGCGGGCGCTCGAGTGCTTGCCACCCACCCAGATGGCGATCTTGGTCGATTCCGCACTGTTGATCTGCATCGGCGGGCACGGTGGATAGCAGGCCCCGCAGCAGATGCATTTCTTCTCGTCCACCTCAAGCGAGGGCTTGCCATTGACCATCGCCGGACGGATCGCCGCCACAGGGCAGCGGGCCACAACGGCGGGGCGTTCGCAGACGTTGGCCACGAGATCGTGGTTGATCTTCGGCGGCTTGGTATATTGAACGTTGATGGCGATATCGCCCTGGCCGCCACAGTTGATCTGACAGCAGGAGGTGGTGATCCGCAGACGGTTGGGCATCTTCTCCTGCACATATTCCTTGTGCAGCATGTCCATCAGGCCCTTCACCACGCCCGAAGCGTCGGTGCCGGGGATGTCGCAGTGCAGCCAGCCCTGCGTGTGGCTGACCATCGACACCGAAGCGCCGGTGCCGCCCACGGGGAAGCCGTTCGACTCGAGGGTTTCGATCAGCGGCGCGACTTTAGCCTCGTCAGCCACCAGATACTCGATGTTCGAGCGGGTGGTGAAGCGGACGTGGCCGTCGGCAAACTCGTCACCGATGTCGCAGAGCTTGCGGATGGTGAAAACGTCCATCTGGCGCTGGGTGCCGGCGCGGACGGTGTAGATCACATCGCCCGACTTCGACACATGGCGCAGCACACCGGGGCGCGGGCGATCATGCCAGTCCCAGTTGCCATAGTTGGCCTTCATCACCGGGTGCATATACTGGAACGGATCCGGGACGCCGACCTCGTCGGGGGAACGCGGAGTTCTGACTTGTTCGTTCATTTCTTCTTTCTCCCTCCGCTACCTTATTGCGCAGCTTTTTCGGCGGCTTTGCGCTCGAAATACTTGGCGGCCTCTTCGTCGAAATCGTCGGTGCGCACATAGCTCGAGGTGCGCGGGTGGTTGACCATGTTCGGGTCCGGATCAATCTCGAGCGCCTCGAGGAAGGCCGGCAGGCCGATCCGGTCGATGGTCTCGCCCAGACGCTCATGCTCGAGCGCGTTGTCGGCGAAGAATTCGACCACGCTCTGGGCAAACTCGTTAAGCTTTTCGAAATCCTCGTCGGTGTCGAGCTTCATGAACGGCTTGACCATGATGCCCATCAGGTCACCGATCTTGAGCGAGCGCTTGCCGCCGATCATGATCGACACGCCCTTGTCGTCGCCCGGGCTCAGCGCCTTGGTCATGACGTTGATGCAGTGCATGCAGCGCACGCAGGACTTGTTGTCGATCTCGATGGTGTCGTCGTCATTGAGCGAGATGGCGCGGGTCGGGCACATCGAAACAACCGTGTCGATCGTGTACTTGCGGCCCTTTTCCTTGATGTGCTCTTTGACCTTCTCCTGATTGATCTTGATGTCATCGCGCCAGGTGCCGATCACGGCAAAGTCGGAGCGGTGGATCGCGTTCACACAGTCGTTGGCGCAGCCCGAGAACTTGAACTTGAACTTATAGGGCAGCGCGGGGCGGTGCATCTCGTCGAGAAGGCCGTTGATGATCGTCCGGTGCGCGCGCACCTCGTCATAGCAGGACTGCTCGCAGCGGGCATGGCCCACGCAGCTTGTCGAGGTCCGCAAGGCAGGGCCCGCGCCGCCGAGGTCGAAGCCGATCTCGTTCAGCTCGTCAAAGGCTTTCTGCGTGTTCTCGGTGGTGCAGCCCTGGAACATGATGTCGCCCGACTGGCCGTGGAAGGCGATCAGGCCCGAGCCGTGGCGTTCCCAGATGTCGCACATCTGGCGCAGGATATCGGTGGTGTAGTGATAGCCCGCCGGCGGCTGAACGCGCAGCGTATGGAATTCCTTGGACTCGGGGAATTTGTCGGCCACCTCCGAGAAGCGGGGGATGATGCCGCCGCCATAGCCGAAGACCGAAACCGTGCCACCTTTCCAGTAGCCCAGGCGGTTTTCGTAGGAATGGTTCAACTGGCCCAGAAGGTCGTTCATGATCTTCTGGTTGTTTGGCGCACCTTCATCGCGCAGGCGCTTGAGGCCGGTCACGAAGCTCGGCCAGGGGCCGCCCTCAAGCTCGTCCAGATGAGGTGTGGCGTGTACCTTGCGGCCTTCGGTATCGTCTTTCATCGCGTCCTCCCGCTTTGCCAAACACCGGACCCCTATAATCCGGCCGGCACGGTTGCTTTGTCAGTCTGTTGTGGTTGCAGCAAAAATTTCCACAGACACAACTTGCACAACGAATACTTGATATATGTACAAATCAGATATTACGAATGTTAGAATGTTTGGCAACAGTGGAGGCCCTTTCGCGAAATATTATTGCGCTGCAGCATTCAAGGCGCCGCATTGCAGCAACTCGAAAGGGGCTAAAAATTGGGGAAAACCAAGGGCAATGGTCCAGAACGCAAATATAGTTGACCATTTTCCTTGGCACGATTTGTCGCAGGAAACGGCCTGGCTTGCCTGGCGCGCGGCCAAGAATCGCGCCTTTGAAGAGCTGCGCTCGATTCCGCCCGTGGAAATGGATTCGCTCGACAGCGTCAATCCGCAGGCTTTGCAAGAGATCAAGCGCCGCTGCAGCACTTCGAATTTTGCGATCTACAAAGTCAGGCATCAGCCCGAGACTGTCGAGAAGACGGGCGATGCATTGGTGCGCTTTGCAAGCAAGCTGGGGCTTGAGCTATCAGAAGATCACCGTTCCGCAGAGGACAACGGGATCGTGGTTCTGAGAACCTCCGCCGAACCGGGCAAGCAAGGCTATATCCCGTATACGTCGAAGCCGCTGAACTGGCATACCGATGGCTACTACAATCCCTCGGGGCGTCCGGTGATGAGTTTCATCCTGCACTGCTACGAGCAGGCAGCCACCGGAGGCGAGAACCAGCTGGTCGATCCCGAGATGGCCTATCTTGCGATGCGCGACGCCGATCCGCGCTTTGTGCGGGCCATGATGCTGCCGGATGCGATGACAATTCCGGAAAACCGCGAAGAGGACGGGACGATCCGGCCCGCCTCGGCCGGGCCGGTGTTCTTTCCCCATCCCGCCACCGGCCGCCTTCAAATGCGCTACACCGCCCGGACCCGTTCGATTGCATGGAGGCAGGATGGCGTCACGCAAGAAGCGGCGGACTGGCTAAGGCAATGGCTTTCGTCCGACGATGCCACCACCTGCAACTTTCGCTTCCAGCCCGGCGATGGTGTCGTCAACAACAACGTCTTGCACAACCGGACAGGATTCGAGAGCGTCAGCGCCCGCGCGGTCCTTCGGGTCCGGTTCCACGAACGAATTACGGAGGCTTGAATGGCCCAGCTTAGCGATCTCATCATCGGGCACATGGATGTGACCACGTTCAAAGAGCTTGAGGAGCTGGTGCAGCACCTTGGCGAGTCGGGCGAGATGTTTCTCGAGTTCGACGTGAAGCCCGACTACCGCGACACGCCGAAGAACTGGCAATGGATTCTCGAAGGCGCTTTTACCCGGGGGTTGAATTTTGGCTGAGGAACAGGTCGAACTCGTCGCTTTCGAGCTGCCCTACCGGCGCAAGGCTGCGATCCGGCGCGTGACCTTCGACAGCGGCATGACCATGGCCCGCCTCGTCCTGCGCGAAGGCACCCGCATCACGCAGGTCGATCTCGATGCCGAGGCGGCCCAGAAACTTGGCGAGGCGCTGGTCGCCGCCGCCCGCGATCTCTGACGGACCCTTATGGACTATCTTCCCCTCTTTCTCGATGTGCGTGGCCGGACGGTTCTGGTCGATGGCGGTGGCACCGCTGCCGCCCGCCGTGTCGAGCGCGCCCTTTCGGCGGGCGCAAATGTGCTGTCGCTCGACCCTCACCCCGAGGGCGAACTCCAGCGTCTGATCGACGCGGCCCCCGAAGGCCTGACCTTCGAGGCCCGCGTGCCCGTGCGCGAGGATGTGCAGGGCTGTGCGGTCGCCTATGGCGCCTCGGAGGATGAAGAGCGCGACGCGCGCCTCTTCGGCTGGACCCGCGAGTTTGGCGTTCTGTGCAATGTGGCCGACGTGCCCGACAAATGCGATTTCATCACCCCCTCGATCGTCGACCGCTCGCCCATTGTCGTGGCGATCTCGACCGGCGGGGCCGCGCCGATCATCGCGCGCACGCTCAAGGCACGGATCGAGACCATGCTTCCGCCCGTCTACGGCCAGCTTGCCAGCTTCTTCGGCGGCCTGCGCGATCGTGTGTCCGAGGCGATCTCGGGCGGGCGCGAGCGGCGGCATTTCTGGGAGCGGATGATCGAGGGCCCCGCGGGCGATCTCTTCGTGGCCGGCGACGAGGCCGGCGCTTTGGCGCGTTTCGATGCCGAGCTTGAAAGCGCCCGTGCCGGCGACACCGCCACGATGGGCGAAGTCTATCTTGTCGGCGCCGGCCCCGGCGACCCCGACCTCCTGACCTTCCGCGCCCTGCGCCTGATGCAGCGGGCGGATGTGGTGCTCTATGACCGGCTGGTGGGCGAGGATGTGCTCTCGCTCGTGCGCCGTGACGCCGAGCGCATCTATGTGGGCAAGCTGCCGCAGGAACATACGATGGAACAGGGCGATATCTCGACCCTGATGGTCAAACTCGCCAAGCGCGGCAACCGCGTCTTGCGGCTGAAGGGTGGCGATCCGTTCATCTTTGGCCGTGGCGGCGAGGAGATCGAGGAACTGGCGGCGAGCGGCGTGCCCTTCAAGGTCGTCCCCGGCATCACCGCCTCGGCAGGCTGCGCCGCCTATGCCGGCATCCCGCTCACCCACCGCGATCACGCCCAGTCCTGCCTTCTGGTGACAGCCCATGGCAAGGACGGCGTCCTCGATCTCGACTGGGAGGTGCTGATCCGGCCCGGCCAGACCGTTGCAATCTATATGGGGCTGCGAAACCTGCCCCAGCTGATCGAGGGCTTTGCCCGTCGCGGCGTTCCGATGGAGACCGACATCGCCGTGATCGAGAACGGAACCCGGCCGAACCAGCGGGTCCTGACCGGAACCCTCGCCGATATCGTCGCCAAGACCGAGGCCGAGGGCTTCCAGAGCCCCTCGATGATCATCATCGGCAGCGTGGTCCAGCTCCGCGACCGCCTTGCCCAGAGCCCCGCCACAACCGAGACGGCCCACGCCTTGTCGCTGGCCGCCCGCAACGATTGAACCAACAGGAAGCACCGCTATGAAAAACGTCATCATGAACCGCCTGACGCGCATCACGCCCCCGGGGCTCAAGGCTGATATCCTGAACGCAGGCATGGTCAAGATGGACGAGGTCCATATCGACGGGACCAAGGTCGT
>JAHEBR010000211.1 GCA_024642185.1 Marivivens sp.
GGTGGCCGAAAAGGGCGGGCTGACGCAACAGGATCAGGCCGACCTTGCGGCCGGATTCCAGTCGGCCGTGAGCGATATCCTGTATGAAAAGACCAGACGGGCGCTGGCCGAATACCGTGCGCTGGCGCCCCAAACGCCGACTTTCGCCATTGCGGGCGGGGTCGCCGCCAACGGCCAGATCCGCGCGGCGTTGGTCGGGCTGTGCGAGGGCGAGGGTGTCACCTTCTTGGCTCCGCCTCTTTCCCTTTGCACCGATAACGCCGCGATGATCGCCTATGCCGGGCTCGAACGCTTTGCCGCGGGCGAGACAGATGGCCTCGATCTGGGCGCACGGCCCCGTTGGCCCCTTGACGAGCAAAGCCCGGCAATGCTCGGCTCGGGCAAAAGGGGAGCCAAGGCATGAAGATTGCAGTCGCCGGAGCCGGCGCATTCGGAACCGCGCTCGCCATTGCCCTCAAGGCGGGCGGGCGCGATGTGACGCTTTGGGGGCGGCAGAGCGAGGCGATGGGTGCGCTTCTAGAGACACGCGTCTCGCCGCACCTTCCGGGCGTGACGCTTCCCGAAAATCTGCCCGTTTCTGCCAATATAGACACTGTTTTGCGGGCCGACGTGATCCTCCTCGCCGTTCCGGCGCAGGCGCTCGACGGCTTTCTCGGTCACTTTGGCAAGGCGCTCGCAGGCAAGCGCCTCGTCGCTTGCTGCAAAGGGATCGACGTCTATTCGCTGCAGAGCCCGTCGATGACCATCGCCGCCCATGTGCCAGAGGCGACAATCGCCGCGCTTACCGGCCCGAGCTTTGCCGCCGATATCGCCGCTGGCCTGCCGACGGCGCTGACCCTCGCTTGCGAGGACCCTGATGCGTGCCAGCAGCTCCAAGAACTCCTTTCAACACAAAGCCTTCGGCTCTACCGCACCACCGATATCCTTGGTGCCGAGTTTGGAGGGGCGTTGAAGAACGTGATCGCCATCGCCTGTGGGGCTTGCATCGGGGCGGGGCTGGGCGACAGCGCCCGTGCCGCCCTTCTGACCCGCGGCTTTGGCGAGATGGTGCGCTTTGCCACCCATCTGGGCGCCAAACCCGAGACGCTTTCGGGCCTTTCCGGCCTTGGCGATCTCGCGCTGACCTGCACGTCAGAGCTTTCCCGCAACTATCGCTTCGGCCTCGCGCTCGGGCGCGGCGAGGGGTTTGATCCTTCGGTCACGGTCGAGGGGGCGAAAACCGCAATAGCAGTCACTAAATTGGCCAAAGAGCGCGAGATCGACTTGCCGATCAGCTCGGTCGTCGCGGCATTGGTCGAAGCCAAACTTACCGTTCCACAAGCGATGAAGGCCCTTCTGTCGCGGCCTTTGAAAGAGGAGTAATCCATGCGCGTCGCCATCATGACCCGGGACAAGCCCGGCGCCCTGCAAATCCGTCTTGATACGCGCGAGGCGCATTTGGCCTATATCAAGGAAACCGGCGTTGTCGAAATGGCCGGACCGTTTCTGGACGAAGCGGGGCAGATGTGCGGCTCAATGATCGTGCTCGATATTGCCGATCTGAATGCCGCCCGCGCCTGGGCCGATAACGATCCCTATAACAAAGCTGGCCTTTTCTCGGATGTCCGCATTCAGGAATGGAAGAAGGTGATCGGCTGATGGCCTATTGGCTGTTCAAGTCCGAGCCCGACACCTGGGGCTGGGACGATCAGGTCGCCAAGGGGGCGGCCGGCGAAGAATGGCATGGCGTGCGCAACTATCAGGCCCGCAACAATATGCGGGCGATGCAGCTTGGCGATCTGGGGTTCTTTTATCATTCGCGACAAGGGCTCGAGATCGTCGGAATCGTCGAGGTTTCGGCGCTGGCGCATCCCGACAGCACGACCGACGACCCGCGCTGGGAATGCGTCGATATCCGCGCTGTCAGGCCATTGGCGAAACCCGTGACATTAGAGTCTATAAAGGCCGATTCCGCCCTTTCCGAGATGGTCCTCGTCAAGAACTCGCGCCTGTCCGTGCAACCGGTCACTCCGGCGGAGTGGGCGCGCATCTGCGAATTGGGCAAGACAAAGACCTAGGCGACCCCCATACTCCCAATCATAGCGAACAGGGAGTTCACCATGGAATATCTCAACGTCATCGCCGCTGCTGCGGCCTCGTGGGCCTTCGGGGCGATCTGGTACTCGGCCCTGCGAAAGCCGTGGCTCGAAGCCTCGGGCATCGAATGCGACGAGAACGGCAATCCCAAGGGCGGTGGAAGCCCGATGCCTTTTGTCCTCTCAGCCCTATGTATGCTTTTGGTCGCCGGGATGATGCGGCACATCTTCGTCATGTCGGGGATCGACAGCCTCGCCAAAGGCGCAATGTCCGGCCTTGGCATTGGCCTTTTCTTCATCGCACCGTGGACGATGATCAACAACGCCTATGGGATGCGCCCGTTCAAGCTAACGCTGATCGACGGAGGCTATTCAGCGATCGGCTGTCTGCTGATCGGCGCGGTTCTGACGATTTTCTGAAAGAACGGGGGCCCCGACGCACGGGACCCCCTCTCACCCCGCGTGCTCCCCAAGCACCACACGCGATTGAATTCTGGGTCCCAGCCGTACTGGCCTTGTGCTTTTTCTAGTCCGTTCAGGGGGCTCAAAGCAAAGGATTAGTCCATAAAATTCAATCTAACCCGAGGGGCGGAGCATCGCGTCGCCCCATACCTCCCCAAACAAAACCCGGCGCCAGGGGTGGCGCCGGGTCAATGCTGGCTCGAATGCGCGCCTGGGCCTAGTAGCGGTAGTGTTCGGGCTTGAACGGGCCCTCGACCGCCACCCCGATATAATCGGCCTGGTCCTTGCGCAGCTCGGTCAGTTTGACACCGATCCGGGCGAGGTGCAGGCGGGCGACCTTTTCGTCGAGATGCTTGGGCAGGATAAAGACGCCGGGGGCATATTCGCCACCCTTCGTCCAAAGCTCGACCTGCGCCAGAACCTGATTGGTGAACGAGGCCGACATCACGAACGAGGGGTGGCCGGTGGCGTTGCCAAGGTTCAGGAGGCGTCCTTCCGACAGGAGGATGATCTTGTTGCCCGAGGGCATCTCGATCATGTCGACCTGTTCCTTGATGTTGGTCCACTTGTGGTTCTTGAGCGCGGCGACCTGAATCTCGTTGTCGAAGTGGCCGATGTTGCCGACGATGGCCATGTTCTTCATCGCGCGCATATGCTCGATGCGGATCACGTCCTTGTTGCCGGTGGTGGTGATGAAAATGTCGGCGCGGGCAACTTCGTCTTCGAGGATCGTCACCTCAAAGCCATCCATCGCCGCCTGGAGCGCGCAGATCGGATCGACCTCGGTCACCTTCACGCGCGCGCCGGCGCCGCGGAGCGAGGCGGCGGAGCCTTTGCCCACGTCGCCATAGCCGCAAACCACGGCGACCTTGCCGGCCATCATGGTGTCGGTGGCGCGGCGGATACCGTCGACCAGCGATTCCTTGCAGCCGTATTTGTTGTCGAACTTCGACTTGGTGACGCTGTCGTTCACGTTGATCGCAGGGAACGGCAGGCGGCCTTTCTTGTGCAGTTCATAGAGGCGGTGAACGCCGGTGGTGGTTTCCTCGGAAACGCCCTTGATGGCCTCTCGCTGCTTGGTGAACCAGCCGGGGCTTGCCTTGAGCCGTTTCTTGATCTGGTTAAAGAGGCAAACCTCTTCCTCGCTGGTCGGAACTTCGATGATGTCGGTCTCGCCGGCTTCGACCCTTGCCCCGATCAGGACATACATCGTCGCATCCCCGCCATCGTCGAGGATCATGTTGCACATGCCGCCCTCGCCGCCGAACTGAAAGATCTTGTCGGTATATTCCCAATATTCTTCAAGGGTTTCGCCCTTGATCGCGAAGACCGGCGTGCCGCTTGCGGCGATCGCGGCGGCGGCGTGATCCTGGGTCGAGAAAATGTTGCACGAGGCCCAGCGCACATCGGCGCCCAGCGCCTTGAGGGTCTCGATCAGAACAGCGGTCTGGATCGTCATGTGCAAGGAGCCGGCGATCTTGGCGCCCTTGAGCGGCTGCTTGGAGCCATATTCATCGCGCAGCGCCATCAGGCCCGGCATTTCGGTCTC
>JAHEBR010000212.1 GCA_024642185.1 Marivivens sp.
ACCCCATCGACGCGCCGACAAGCGCAAGGCCGATGCCGGTATTGCCGGCAGTGCCTTCGACGATTGTGCCACCCGGCTTGAGATCGCCGCGCGCAATGGCATCGCGGATGATGAACAGCGCCGCGCGGTCCTTGACCGACTGGCCGGGGCTCATGAACTCGGCCTTGCCAAGGATCGTGCATCCGGTCGCCTCCGAGGCGGCGCGGAGCTTGATCAGAGGCGTGTTGCCAATCGCGGCGGCAAGGTCGGGGTGGTAGTGCATTCAAGGGCCTTTCGCTTTGCCCAATGTGTAGGGTCGCGCCTTGGGGAACTCAACCCATCCGGCCCAGCGTCAGACGGTTTCTGTCGAGCCATAGCAGCATCGTGATCAAGGGGCCGGTGGCAATCTCGCCACTGTCGATCAGCGCCATCGCCCGCTCGCGTGACAGCACATGCAGGCGCAGGTCTTCGTGTTCGTCGGCCATCCCACCCGTATAGCTGCGTTCCTCACCCAGATCGGCCAGACCTATGAAGCAATGGAAATAATCGGTGCTGGCACCCGGCGAGGGGTAGAAGGCAAACATCGGCTGCAACTCGATCTCGGAAAGCCCCGCCTCCTCCTCGGTCTCGCGCAGGGCGGCTTCGACCGGCGTCTCCAGCACATCGACAATGCCCGCCACCGGCTCGAGCATATGCGGATTGGCATCCGCCCGCAAAAGCGGCCCGACCCGGACCTGCTCGATGAGGAGAACCCGGTCGGTCAAGGGATCGTAGGGCAGAACCAAAGCGGCATCGACACCGATGAAAGCCTCGCGGCTCAGGGGGCCGGTCATTTCGCCGTCGAACCGGCGGTGGTTCACCTCGAGCTGCCGGAAGCGGAAGAAATCGCCCGCCATCGACTTGCCGCGAACCTCGGCTTTCAGAAGCCCCTCGCGCAGGGTTGCGGGCGCCGCACTATGCCGCCCCCGGACCCGCGCCTCGGCGCGGTGCCAGATCATTTCCCAGCGGGCCGACAGCTCCTCTGCGGTGAGCGGCGGGTCATAGGCGGCGAGTTCGGTATTGGCCTCGATGGTCATTTCGCCCCAAGCGGCTTCCCAGCGGTGGATGCTCCACGGCTCTTGAGTGGGATGTTGATCGGCCGGCGGCTCATAAACCTGCGCCTCGACCTCGCGCCCGTCATCTAGGCGCACTGAAAGGGCCTTGGGGTGATAGCCAAAGGGAATTTCATAGGCGTCGAGCCGCGCAATCTGGGCGGCGGTCAGCCCGCTCCAGAATTGCCCCTTCGCCGTTCCGCCCTTTTGCGGCACCAGCATCGGCAATTCGCTGTCTTTGACCCGCAAGACAGCGTGATCGGGCAAGGTCGCTTCTTGCATCGATCCGCCGCCGGGGCCTGCGACAAGCTCGAACACGCGCGGATGCAGGAGTGTTCCGTAAAGAAAGAGGCCCATATTACGGGAATCTTTGGGCGAAGAAATCAGTTACCAGCCCGCAAACGATCCCGCCTATGACCAGAAATATCACAGCCTCCGCCGATGCGATCACCCGCAGATAGTCCACACCCAGTTCAAAAACAGAGACAACGGCATCGACGGGGCCATCATACATCTTGCGGATCGACCGCTCGACCATCTCGATCGTAGAATATATCAAAAGACCCCACGCCACCATCGACACCATTGCTGTGAGCCCATAGCCGACAGCGTTGTAATAGCCGTGCCCCGACCTGCTTCCGGCAACGATCCAGCCCGCCAAAAGGCCAATCAAGGCATTTCCCGGCATGAACCAGCCAAAATTGGTTCCTTCCGGAAACTGAGGAATGATCAAATAGGTGACCAGCGCCCCTAGCCCCGCAAACAGGAGGGCCGCAACGAGTTTTCCGGCTGTGGGCATCTGTCCTCCTTCTCGCCGGGCCCAGCCTAGGCGGGGCGGCGCACGGTAATCTGCGTTACGTCACAGTTTCCGGCATGGAAGGTTCCCGCGCAAGTGGTGAGATAAAAGTCCCACATCCGCTTGAATCGCTCATCAAAGCCCATCGCGGCGATCTGATCCCACTTTTCGTTGAAAGTTTCGTGCCAACGGCGCAGCGTCTGGCTATAGCTTTCGCCAAACTCCAACGAGCCCACCACTTCGAGGCCGCCGTTTCTGGCTTGCTCGCGCAGGATAGTGGGACTTGGGAGCATACCGCCTGGGAAGATGTATTTCTGGATGAAATCGACGCCTTTGCGGTAGGCTTCCCACCGCATGTCGGCAAGGGTAATCACCTGCAGCGTCGCCTGCGCGCCGGGCTTGAGGCATTCGCGGACCTTGCCGAAATACACGGGCCAATACTTCTCGCCTACCGCTTCGAACATCTCGATCGAGGCGATCCCGTCATACTTGCCGGTCTCGTCGCGATAGTCCTGAAGCTTGAACGTCACCTTGTCGGAAAGCCCCGCCTTTTCAATGCGGTCAACGGCATACTTATACTGCTCCTGACTGATCGTCAGGCAGGTCACATTAAGGCCCCGCGTTCCGGCGGCATATTCGGCAAACCCGCCCCAGCCGCAGCCGATCTCGAGCACATGGTCGCCTTCCTTGACACCCATCTGATCGACCATCGCCTCGTATTTCTGGGCTTGGGCTTTCTCGAGGCTCTCTTGTCCGGATTTGAACAGGGCGCTCGAATAGGTCATCGTGTCGTCGAGCCACAACCGATAGAAATCGTTGCCCAGATCGTAGTGATAACTGATGTTCTTGCGGGCCTGTTTCCTGGTGTTGGACTGAAGCCAGAAACGCAAATTTTCCCAAGCTCGGACAAGGGCATAGCCTACGAAATTGTCTGACACCGTGTCATTTTGATCATGGACAAAATCCATAAAGGCCTGAAGGTCAGGTGTTGTCCACCAGCCGTCGAGATAGGCCTCGCTGAAACCGAGGTCTCCTTCTCGAATCAAACGGGTAAAGGTTTCGGGATGCCACACTTCCAGAACGGCCTGATAGCCGGGTTCAGCGCCCTCGGCACGAAAGGTCCGGCCGTCTTCCAGAACGAAATCCATTCGCCCACGACGAAGATTGCACACAACATCAAACACCGGACCAAAATAACGAGGCAGGTCCTTTTGCCCCTTCGTTGTCGTCAGGATCATCCCCACTCCCGCGGCAGCCAACTTAAGGAAATATTAACGGCTCATTTTCGCCTGTCACCCGTTTCCTTATCTTTGGCGCCTGTTCGCGGGTGTCTTGAAGGATACGTTGACACCCGCGATCTGGATCAGAGGATGCTGTCCACCGCTTTGATGAGTTTGTCGATCTCGCCCTCCGAGGTGTAGTGGACGAAACTCATCCGCAAGACGCCCTTTTCCAGATCGACGCCAAGCGCGGTGAGCGGCCGGACTGCATAGAAATCCCCGCCTCCGGCCATGACGCCATGCGGCGCAAGGGCCGCGGCCGCTGCCTCTGCGTCGCGCCCGCCGTCAAGTGCGATGGCCACAGTTGGGGCCCGCCTCGCAGCTTCGCGCGGCCCAAGAAGCCGGACCGAGTTCTTGGCCGCGAGATAATCCAAGAGCGGTTGCAGGAGCTTCACCTCATGCGCCCGCATCAGGTCATGCGCGAAACCGCCCGCCGCCGCCCCGCTCGCGGGGCCGCCGTGATGGGCGCTGAGCGCCTCGAAATAGTCTGCCATGCCGGCGCTGGCGGCGATCTGGGCGTGATCGGGGCCCGCGGGGGTGAATTTCTTATAGAGGGCGCCACCGTTGAAATAATGCGCCTGATTGGGAAGCTCGGCGCCAAAGCCCTCGCGGATCACCATGATCCCCTGATGCGGGCCATAGGTCTTGTAGGCGGAAAAGAGATACACATCACAGCCCAGATCGCCCACGTTCGGAAAGCCGTGCGGCGCATAGCTCACCCCATCGACAACAACGAAAGCCCCCGCCGCATGGGCGCGGGCGGTGATCGCCTGCACGTCGTTGATCTCGGCCACCACGTTGGAACAATGCGGAAAGCACACGAGCCGCACCGCGCCATCGGCCAGAAGTTCGCCCAGCCGTTCGGGGTTAAGGCTACCAGTCTCGGGATCAATCTGCCATTCGCGAACCTCGATCCCCTCTTCCGCCAGCC
>JAHEBR010000213.1 GCA_024642185.1 Marivivens sp.
CGCTTCTTCTCTCTGTGGCGCTGTTCATCGTCCTGCCGCTCGTGGCGGGGCTTTTCACGCGCCGCAGGCTCGGTAATCCCGCCGCCATCGAGGCCTTTCAGGGGCGGATCAAACCCTATTCGGTGATCGGCCTCATCATGACCGTGGTGATCCTTTTCGGCCTGCAGGGGCAGACCATCCTCGCCCGCCCCACGGTCATCGCGCTCATCGCGGTTCCGATCCTGATCCAGAGCTACGGGATCTTTGCCCTCGGCTATGGCGCGGCGTGGCTCCTGAAGGTGCCGCACCGGATCGCAGCCCCTTGCGCGATGATCGGCACCTCGAATTTCTTCGAACTGGCCGTTGCAGTTGCGATCAGCCTCTTCGGGCTGAATTCCGGCGCGGCGCTGGCGACCGTGGTTGGCGTTTTGGTCGAGGTGCCGGTGATGCTCTCGCTCGTCGCCTTCGCCAACAGGACACGGTCGAAATTCGGCTAGGGTGGCGCGGCAAATCCAGCCACACGATTGCGAAGGTTCCGGTCAGGGTTGGCCCTGATACCCGCGCGATAGCACCGGATGGCCGGCTCATTATGCACGATCACCCGCAAATCGACCCGATGCAGCCCCAAAGCCCCAAAGGCATAGGACAGGACCAAGCGGATGGCCTCGCGCCCGAGCCCTTTCCCAAGTTGCGCAACATCATAAAGCCCGATCGCCAGACGCGCCCGTCGGTCATGTTTGTCGAGGCTGTCCGCGCGCACTTCCCCCAGAAGTCGGTCCTCAACATCGACAGCCCAACACAAGGGGTGCGCCAGAGTCCTTTAAACCCAAGCCCGTGCTTCGTCTTCGCCAATAGGCGGAAGGCTCTCAGGATCAGCCCCGAAGCTGCGCACAATTTCCGCTGACTGCCCGTGCGCCACCCGCCCGGCAACGTCGGAGAGGCGGAACGGGCGCAGGTGAACGCGGGGGCCCTCAAGTTGGGCAATATCTGTGGTCATTGCGGAGCCGGTCTCTGCCAGCGGCGAACGTCGCTACCTCAGCCGCGCCCTTCTTCGATCTGATCGGCCAAGGCCTCGGCCCGTGCGGCAAGTTCGGCCAAGGTCTCGGTCACTTCCGCCGGCACCACTGGCACCTCGACGCGCTGCGGCGCGGGCGTGCCTTGGGCTTCAAGCTCGGCGATGCGCGCTTTGGCCATTCTGAGGCTGTCTTCAAGGCCCGCCGTCTTGTCGGCCAGCATCAGCCCCGCCATCAGAAGCATCCGCGCCTCGGGGATGCGGCCGATCTGGTTCGACAGCGCGGTCGCTTCGGTATCGAGCATCTGGGCGGCGGCGCGCAGGAAACGTTCCTCGCCCTCCTGACAGGCGACCTCGAAGCTGCGGCCACCTATGGAAACTTCGACCTGTGGCATCAGCGGGCCTCCTGAACGATGGACTTGAGTTCGCTGAGGATCGCATCGACCTCGGCGGCATCGGCGGACTGCTGGGCGCCGAGCGCCTCGAGTTCGGCCTGCGCGGCCTCGTTGATCAAGGCCGCATCGGCCACGCCCTCGGCCAGGGCCGAGCGCAGCAAGGCGTTGTTCTCGCGCAGGGCTTCGTTGGCCTGCCGCAGCTTGTCGAGCGCTTGTTCGAGATCAGCGTGGCGCTCTTCGGCGCCGGAATTGGTCGAGGCCAGCGCCGCGATCTCGGCGGCGTGGCGATCCTTCAGCGCGCGGATCCGTTCCTCGAGCTGGCTATTGACGGTGCGCTCCTCGTCGAGTTGTGCCTGAAGAGCCGCGCTCTGGTCTTGTCCGCCGCCGCTTTCCGCCGAGGCCAGACCATCGCGTATCCGATCCAGGGCACTGGTGATCCGGCGCTCAAGCTCGCTGATTTCGCTCATGCATCGCTCCCTTTGGCGCCCGTTCGCACCGCCCGAAGGGGTGCAGGGCGCGAATCGTATCCGTTTGGAATGAGCCTATGCCATCGCCCGTATCCTCGCAAATGCACTGATCCCTTGCGTCTCAATCACTTAGCGCGCGCGCTTGATCTTGTGCCCTTGGCTGGTATGACGCTGGCAAGCCCCACCTCGACCACAAAGGACCATTGCCTTGGATATTGCAGCGCTGCGTGCCGCCCACCCCGACCACTGGATGAAAGCGGCCGCGATCCGCACCCTGACCCTCGATGCCGTTGCCGCCGCCAACTCGGGCCACTCGGGGATGCCGATGGGCATGGCCGATGTCGCGACCGTGCTTTTTGAGAAGCACCTGCGCTTTGACCCCAAGGCGCCGAACTGGCCCGACCGTGACCGGTTCATCCTCTCGGCCGGCCACGGCTCGATGCTGATCTATTCGCTGCTTTATCTGACCGGCTATGCCGATATCACGCTCGAGGAGATCAAGAACTTCCGCCAGTGGGGCGCCCGCACCGCAGGCCACCCCGAATACGGCCATGCCGGCGGCGTCGAGACGACCACCGGCCCGCTCGGCCAAGGCATCTCCAATGCCGTGGGCTTTGCCATGGCCGAGGAAAACCAGCGCGCCCGCTATGGCGCCAGGATCGTCGATCACTTCACCTATGTGATGGCCGGTGACGGCTGCCTGATGGAAGGCATCAGCCAAGAGGCCATCGGCCTTGCGGGAATGCAGGAGCTGTCGCACCTCATCGTCTTCTGGGACAACAACAACATCACCATCGACGGCACCGTCGATATCGCCGACAAGACCGATCAGGTCACCCGTTTCGAGGCTTCGGGCTGGCACGTTCAGGCCATCGACGGGCACGATCCGGTGGCGATCGACGCCGCGATCGTTGCCGCCAAGGCCGACCCGCGCCCCTCGATGATCGCCTGCAAGACCCACATCGCCCTCGGCCACGCCGCTCAGGATACCTCCAAAGGCCACGGCGCGCTGACCGACAAGGCCCAGCTTGAGGCCGCCAAGGCCACCTATGGCTGGACCTACGGCCCCTTTGAGATCCCCGCCGAGATCAAGGCCCAGTGGGAAGCCATGGGCGCCCGAGGCGCCGTGGCCCGCGCCTCGTGGGAGGCCGAGTTTGCCAAGCTGTCGGGGTCCAGACAGGCCGAATTTACCCGCGCCTATGCGGGCGAGATTCCGAACAAGCTCGCCGCGGCGATCCGCAAGCTGAAGAAGGAAACTTCGGAGACCAAACCCAAGCACGCGACCCGCAAATCCTCGGAAGTGGCGCTGTCGGTCATCAACCCGATCTTGGGCGAGACGATGGGCGGCTCGGCCGACCTCACCGGCTCGAACAACACCAAGACCGGCGACATGGGCGTGTTCCACCCCACCAACCGCAAGGGCCGCTATGTCTATTACGGCATCCGCGAGCATGGCATGGCGGCGGCGATGAACGGCATGGCGCTGCATGGCGGCACCCGCCCCTATGGCGGCACCTTCATGTGCTTTACCGATTATGCCCGCGGCGCGATGCGCCTTTCGGCGCTGATGGGGGTTCCGGTCGTCTATGTGATGACCCACGATTCCATCGGCCTTGGCGAAGATGGCCCGACGCACCAGCCGGTCGAACACCTCGCCATGCTGCGCGCCACGCCCAACACCCTCGTCTTCCGCCCCGCCGATACGGTCGAGACCGCCGAGGCCTGGGAACTGGCCTTGAGCCAGAAATCGACCCCCTCGGTTCTGGCGCTGAGCCGGCAGAACCTGCCGACCGTCCGCACCGAGCACAAAACCGCCAACCTGACCTCGCGCGGCGCCTATGTGCTGGCCGAGGCCACCGGCAAGCGTCAGGTGATCCTTATGGCGACCGGCTCCGAGGTCGAGATCGCGCTTGCAGCCCGCGAGAAACTCGAGGCCGCCGGCATCGGCGCCCGCGTTGTGTCGATGCCCTGCATGGAGCTTTTCGCCCAGCAGGACGACGCCTATCGCAAGCGCGTCTTGCCGGGCGGGGCTGTGCGCGTGGCGATTGAGGCCGGCGTGCGCCAGCCGTGGGACCGCTGGCTTTTGGCCGAGCGTGGCCGCGAGGCCAAGGCGGCTTTCGTGGGCATGGAGAGCTTCGGCGCCTCGGCTCCGGCAGAGGTTCTTTACGAGAAATTCGGCATCACCGCCGAGGCCGTGACTGAGGCGGCCAAGGCGCTTTT
>JAHEBR010000214.1 GCA_024642185.1 Marivivens sp.
CGCCACGTCATAGCCGCGCAGCGATAGCGCCCGCGCGGCCTCGAGCCCAGCGGGGCCGGAGCCTATGATCAACACATTCTGGCTCGCGCCCTTGGCGTTCATCCGCTCGGGATGCCAGCCGCGCCGCCATTCTTCCATCCATGTGGGGTTTTGCGTGCAGCGGCCCATGCCTTGGGTCATATCGCCGGTGATGCAGATGTTGCAGCCGATGCATTCGCGGATGTCTTCGATCCGGCCTTCCTCGATCTTCTTGGGCAGGAAGGGATCGGCGATCGACGGCCGCGCGCAGCCGATGAAATCGAGCGTGCCCTGCCGGATCATCCGCGCCATCACATCGGGGCTGGTAAAGCGGCCCACGCCAACCACCGGCTTGTCGGAAAGCTCGCGGATGCCGCGCACGAGCTGTTCCTGAGCCGCCTCTTCCTTGAAGCGCGAGGGGCCAGAGCAATCCTCCCACGTGCCGTGCGCCAGATCCCAAAGGTCGGGGAGATCGCGGTTCATCTCGATGAAATCGCGCACTTCGGCGTTGGAAAATCCCAGATCTCCAATGGCTTCGTCAAGCGAGACGCGGAGCGTGAAAGCCATCGTCTCGCCCACCGCCTCGCGCATATCGGCAATCACCTCGCGGGCAAAGCGGGCGCGATTTTCAAGGCTGCCGCCGTATTCGTCGGTTCGCTGGTTGGTGGCGCGGCTGAGGAAATGCTGAAAGATGCCGAAGCCATGCGCGCCGTAGAGGCAGATCAGGTCAAACCCCGCCGTCTGGCAGCGCTTGGCCGCGTTGACGAACCAGCGGCGCAGGTTGCGGATGTCTTCCTTGTCCATCGCGCGGGCCTGCACCGGATCGTTGGTGAAGGTGCGGATCGGCAGGGCCGTGGGCGCGAGGGGCACCTCTTTGGTATAAAGGTTCGGCCCGTTGATCCCAGAATAGGCCAGCTGGATGCCCGCAAGGCCCCCATGCGTCTTCATCCGCTCGGCCATGCGGGCGATCGAGGGGATATCCTGATCCTCCCATAGGCGCAGTTCGATAAAGGGCGTGATCTCCGAGGAATGGTGCATTTCGGTCTGTTCGGTAAAGATCACACCCCAGCCACCCTCGGCCTTGGTGGCCCGCATCTCGGCCGCCGCAGAAGGATCGCGATAGCCGCCGCCGTTGCAATGCGGCACCTGATAGAAGCGGTTCTTGGCCGTGTGCGGGCCGATCTTCACCGGCTCGAAGAGGATATCGTAGCGGGGATCGCGCATCGGCCTACTGGTCTCCGGGCACGCCATAGGACGGCGCGGCGCGCGGATCGAGGGCGCGCTGGATATAGGCGTCAAGCTGCGGTTTGTAGACCTCCCACGCCGTGGCGATGGCCTCGATCGGATTATCCTCGGTCCAATCGCAGCGCAGATCGGCCACGGGCCAGCTCACCTTACCCACGATCTTCATTCCCGCCGAATGGACCGGCCCCGCCTCGCCCCCGGCGGCCAGCCCCGCCCGCATCGCGGCGATCAGACGGTCGCCGATGTGGCCTTTGGCGGAGAGGAAACCCTCGACGATGGCGGCGGGGATATCGGGGTTGGCCAGAAGATTACCGCCCGAGGCGACGTTCTCGGCCCGCGCCTCGCTCCAGATGCCGAGCGAGTTCGGCCCCGAATGGATCGCCGTTCCGCCCTTGGCATCGACAACCAGCACCTGCCGGTAGTCGATAAACGCCCCGCGCCGCTGGATTTCGGCCACGGCCTTGGCCGCCGACATGCCGCCTTCCATAAGGTCGAGGCCCAATGGCCCCAAGGTCGGATCGGTCACGTTCTGTGAGGCGACGGCCCCCACACCAGCCCGCGCATAGGAACAGCGGGCGGCCACGGCGGGCGAGGAGGACGAGATCGCAACCCCGAACATACCGGTATCTTCACAGCGGGCGACGAGCGAAAAGGTCATGCGCCTAGTCCGGGATCACGGCGGTGCCGTCGATTTCGACAAGCCAGTCGGGCCGCGCCAAGGCGCTGACGACAAGGCCGGTCGAGACCGGATGCACGCCCTTGATATATTCGCCCATCGTCCGATACACCGCCTCGCGGTGGCGCACGTCGGTGACATAGACCACCACCTTCACCAGATGCTCCATCTGGCCGCCGCATTCCTCGATCAGCTGCTTGATGTTCTGCATGACCTTGTGGGTCTGTTCGACGGGATCGTGGCTGGCGATGTTCTTGGCGGTATCAAGCTCTTGCGGACACTGGCCGCGCAGATAGATCGTCCGCCCGCCCTGCGTGACGACCGCCTGACAGAGATCGTTGTCGAGCTTCTGCTCGGGGTAGGTGTCCTTGGTGTTGAACTTGCGGTGGCGATAGTGGGCCATTTGGGTCTCCGAAGGGTCAGGGGCGTTCGGCGGGGGCCTTGTAGGCCCGATAGCTGCGCTGGATGCCGATCTGGTCGGCGATGAAACGGGCATCGTGCCAGACGCCCCAGATGAAGGACGAGCCGCGCCGCGAGAGCCACGGCAGGCCGAGGAAATAGATGCCCCGCTCGGGCGAGACGCCGCGCTGGTGGATCGGGCGGCCCTTGTCGTCGAAGGCTTCGACCTTGAGCCAACCGAAATCGAGCGCATAGCCGGTGGCCCAGAGGATCGTCGTGATCCCCGCCTGCTTCAGATCAAGCGCGAGGATCGGATGGGTCATGCAATCGGGATCGGGGCCGATCTCGTGGGCCTGCGGTTCCGGCGGCAGATCGAGGCCATTCCGTTCGGCATAGGCATCGGCCTCGCGCAGGACCGAGAGATAGTTGGCATCGCCCCGCCGGATATTGTCGGCCAGATCGGGGGCGAAGCGCATGACGCCGTTTTCATAGCCTGCGGTCAGGCCGACGAGGATCAGCCCTTCGCCCGCGAGACGCCGAAAATCAATCGTTTTGCCGCCATCCGCGCCGCTTACGGCGATGGCGATATGCTCGGTGCCGGGCTTGGGCGCCGGGGCGTCCCATTTGCCCAAGACACCCAGCCACCAGCAATAATCGCGGCCCCGATAGGCGCGCGGCGGGCGATCATGCGCGCCGACCGAGAGATAAACGGTGCGCCCCGAGGCGCGCAATTCGTCGGCGATCTGGACGCCGGACGATCCGGCGCCCACGACCAGAACCGCGCCTTGCGGCAGCTGGCTAGGGTTGCGGTAGCTGTTCGAATGCATCTGCAGGACGTCCGCCTCGGCAGGCACGATCTGCGGATAGGTCGGCTTCTGGAACGGCCCCGTCGCCGCCACCACATTCGCCGCCTCGATCACGCCTTCCGAGGTCTCGACCCGAAACCCCTCGCGCCCCTCGAGGCGCTCGACTTTCTTGACCTCAACCCCGCAACGGATCGGCGCGTCAAAGCTTTCCGCATAGCCCTTGAAATAATCGGCAACCATTTCCTTGGGGGCAAATTCGTCGGGGTCGAACCCCGCAAACTCCATCCCCGGGAAACGGTCATGCCAAACCGGCCCGTTGGCCACGAGGCTGTCCCACCGCTCCGACCGCCAGCGCTCGGCGATCCGGCCGCGCTCGAGAACCAGATGGGGTATCCCGGCCTTGGTCAGGTGCTCGCTCATCGCGACCCCCGCCTGTCCAGCCCCGACGACTAGGGTATTCACTTTCTCGACCGCCACGAAGCATCCTCCCTCAGATCAAGGCCATACTGCCGAGGCGCAGGGCGAGGTGGTAGCGAAATCTTCGGCCCAAGGGCATCAGATCAGGGCGTTGAGAGCATTCTCGACACGCGCCTTGGCTTCTTCAGGACTCGCGTCTTTCGGGATCTCGAAAGCCTCGCCCACACGAAGCCTCACCTTCGCGGTCGGAAGCGGCAGCTCCATCTTGTCCCAACGGCTGGTGACAATCCTCTTGCGGCTCGAATTGGCCGAGATCGGGACCAGCAGCGCGCCGAACTCAACAGCAAGATTGGCCGCCCCCGGCTTGGCCTCGTGCCGGGGGCCAAGCGGGCCGTCAGGGGCAATGGCGACAAGGGCGTTGGGGTGCGAAAGCTCTTCGCGGATCGCCCGCCGCCCGCCGTGATTTCCCCGCTCGACCTGCATCGCGCGATAACCGAACCATCGGC
>JAHEBR010000215.1 GCA_024642185.1 Marivivens sp.
AAGGCCGTTGATCGTGCATTCGATCTGGCGCGCGCCACCCAAGACGGCCGCCAGCGCATTGGCTGTCGCCATGCCAAGGTCGTTGTGGCAGTGGGTGGCAAAGATGATGTCGTCAGCGCCCGGCACCGTTTCAAGCAGCCGCTTGATGAGGTCGGCGCTTTCCGCTGGCGCAGTATAGCCCACGGTATCGGGGATGTTGATCGTCGTGGCGCCCGCCTTGATGGCGATCTCGACCACGCGGCAGAGATAATCCCATTCTGTCCGCGTCGCATCCATGGGCGACCACTGGACATTGTCGCAAAGGTTGCGCGCGTGGGTCACGGTGTCGTGGATGCGCTCGGCCATCTGGTCCCTGTCGAGGTTGGGGATGGCGCGGTGCAGGGGCGAGGTGCCGATAAAGGTGTGAATGCGCGGCGATTTCGCGTGCTTCACGGCCTCCCAGCAGCGGTCGATATCCTTGTAGTTGGCACGGGCGAGGCCACAGATCGTGGCGTTCTTGGTGCGCTCGGCAATCTCGCTCACGGCGCGGAAATCGCCTTCCGAGGCGATCGGAAAGCCGGCTTCAATGATATCGACGCCCATCTCGTCCAAGAGCTCGGCAATCTCGAGCTTTTCCTCGTGGGTCATGGTCGCGCCGGGCGATTGTTCGCCGTCACGCAGGGTTGTGTCGAAAATCAACACGCGGTCTTTTGTCATGGGTCTGTTCCTTGGTCCTTAGCGTTTCGATCCGGCGCTGATCCTCCCCTGAGCGGTCGCGCCGAATGGCACGCTCAGAGGCGGCTAAGGAGAAGCAGGCTCAGCAGGCCAAGCCCGCGAGTAACCGGCAGAATATGATGGGCGCGGTTCTTCATGGCCGCGACTATAGCCGCCTTTGCGGCGAGGAAAAGAGCTTTTGGCCTGTCATTGTCAGTTTCCGGCTGGTTCTGCAGGGGCCTCAGTCGGGGCATCTTCGACAAGAGCACCCTCCTGCCAGTCCCCTTCGGCAGTCTCGCCTGTGGCGTAGCGCATGATGCCGGTGCCTTGCCGGAAGCCGCCCACGAACATTCCTTCGTAGACATCGCCGTTGGGATAGGTCGCGATGCCAAGGCCCGAGATCTTGCCTTCAAGGAATTCGCCTTCATAGACAAAGCCATCGGCCATGGTGATCTTGCCTTTGCCTTGGCGGCGGTCTTCGCTGAACTCGCCGACGTAGATTGACCCATCGGGATAAGTTGCCGTGCCGGTTCCGTGGCGCTGGCCGTTCTTCCAGTCGCCCTCATAGCTATAGCCGTCCGGAAGGGTCATCCTGCCTTGGCCATCGTTTTTGGCATTGGCAAAGTTGCCGACGTAGACGGTGCCATTGGCATAGGTTGCAGTTCCCGCGCCGCTGATAACGCCAGCTTTCCATTCACCCTCATAGGTCGAGCCGTCGGGATAGGTGATCTTGCCGTTTCCTTCGGGCAGATCGAGATGGAAGGCGCCTATATAGACCGAGCCGTCAGGATAGGTCACTTGCCCTTGCCCTTCGATCCGTCCGTCGGCCCAATCGCCGGAATACGTATAACCGTCGATACCTCTGAAATTGCCCTGACCGTGGCGCTTGTCGTTCTGAAAGCCGCCCTGATAGACGTCGCCGTTGGCATAGGTCACTGTTCCTGAGCCTTGGCGCCGGCCGGACACAAAATCGCCCTCGTAGATATCGCCGTTAGGCTGGACAAGTTTGCCCGTGCCCTCGATCTGCCCACCGACCCATGTGCCGACATAGGTCAGCCCGTCAGGCATCGTCAGGGTGCCGGCACCTTCACGCTCGTCGTTGGCAAGCACTCCCTCGTAGATCGCACCGTCAGGATAGGTGACCTTGCCTTCGCCTTCCTTCACCCCATTGACCCAAGGCCCGGTATAGGCATAGCCCGAGGGGCTCGTCATCGTGCCCAAGCCGTGGTGCATGGCGTTGCGGAATTCGCCCTCATAGACCGCCCCATTTGCATAATGGGTGATTCCCCGACCCGAGATATTTCCATCTACCCAGGTGCCCTCATAGGTGCCCCCGTCGGCAAAGGTGATCTTGCCTGTGCCCTCAGGTTTGCCCTTGGCGAATTCGCCCTCATAGATCGAGCCATTGGGGAACCGCGCAACACCTTGGCCGCGGATTTCACCTTCGAACCACTCGCCGGTGTATTCATAGCCGTTTGGAAGGCGATAGGTGCCGATTCCGTGCTGGCGGCCGTTGAGGAAACCGCCTTCGTAGACGCCGCCATCGTCATATTGCTTGGTCTGCACACTCTGCGCCCAAAGTGGCGCGGGCAAAACAGTCAACAGCGCGGCGGTTGCGGCGAAGGTGCCCATGCGGGCGCGGATCCGGAAAGTCATAGGTCGGGTTCCCTGTGTCAGCCCCCAAAGACTAGAGGAGCCTTTCCGCACAGACAACGGGGTTGGCAGCATTCAGCTTTTCCTTGCCTGTCGTTCTGGTAAACCGGGGCAAGTCCAACCGTGAGAAGATCATGACCGACCGGTTCCGCCTGACCCTAGCGCAATTGAACGCCACCGTGGGTGATCTTGAAGGAAACGCGCGCAAGGCCAAAGAGGCTTGGGATGTCGCACGCGCGGCTGGCGCCGATATGGTCGCCTTGCCCGAGATGTTTGTGACAGGCTATTCGACGCAGGACCTCGTGATGAAGCCCGCGTTCTTTGTTCAGGCTGAGGAAACGATCGAGCGGCTGGCGCGGGATTGCGCCGATGGGCCGATGATTGGAATCGGCGGCCCGCACTTTGCCGATGACCGGCTTTATAACGCCTATCATATCCTCAAAGGCGGGCGTGTCGTGGCGCGGGCGCTCAAGCATTATTTGCCGAACTACGATGTGTTCGATGAAGTGAGGCAATTTCGCAGAGGGCCCATTCAGGGTGTCTACGATGCAGGGCCGCTGCGGATCGGATCGCCCATCTGCGAAGACTCTTGGTATGTCGATGTCTGCGAAACGCTCGTCGAGAGTGGCGCCGAGATGATCCTCGTGCCCAACGGGTCGCCCTATTACCGCGGTAAGTTCGACAGGCGCATGAACGCGATGGTGTCGCGGGTGGTCGAGAACGACGTGCCGCTCGTCTATCTCAACCTTGTGGGCGGGCAGGACGACCAGGTGTTCGACGGCGGCTCTTTCGTCCTCAACCGGGGTGGAAAGCTGGCGATCAAGCTTCCGCTTTTCGAAGAGGCTGTCGCCCATGTCGAATTCATGCGTGGCGCGGACGGTTGGGAGGCGGTTGAGGGCAAGATGGCCAAGCTGCCCTGCGATTTCGAGCGCGACTATCACGCGATGGTCGTCTCGGTGCGGGATTATTTCCGCAAGACAGGTTTCAGCAAAGCCCTGCTAGGGCTTTCCGGCGGCGTCGACAGCGCCATCGTCGCGGCGATCGCGGTGGATGCGCTCGGGGCCGAAAACGTCCGCTGTGTGATGATGCCGTCGGAATATACCTCGCGCGCCTCGCTCGACGATGCGGCCAAGGCGGCGGCGCTCTTGGGGGTCAGGCTTGACGAGGTATCCATCGCCGGCCCTCGTGCCGCCGTCACCGAAGCCCTCGCGCCGCTTTTCGAAGGCTTTGCCGCCGACCTGACGGAAGAAAACATCCAGTCGCGCCTGCGCGGCCTTCTTCTCATGGCACAATCAAACAAATTCGGTGAAATGCTCCTGACCACCGGCAACAAGTCTGAGGTCGCGGTCGGCTATGCCACGATCTATGGCGACATGGCGGGGGGCTATAACCCGATCAAAGATCTCTACAAGACCCGCGTCTTCGCGACCGCCCGCTGGCGCAACGAGAACCACCGCCCTTGGATGAAGGGACCGGCGGGCGAGGTGATCCCCGAGGCGATCATTGCCAAGCCGCCGTCAGCCGAGCTGCGCCCCGACCAGAAGGACGAAGACAGCCTGCCGCCCTACGACATCCTCGACGGCATTCTCGAGATGCTTGTCGATCGGGAGGCTTCGGTGGCCGACTGTGTGGCGGCAGGGTATGAGCGGGCCACGGTGAAGCGCGTCGAAGGCCTGATTTATACGAGCGAATACAAGCGCTTTCAGTCGGCCCC
>JAHEBR010000216.1 GCA_024642185.1 Marivivens sp.
CAGCGAAAGCCCGGTTGCGCCCGAGGCGATGGTGATGACCTTGAAGGGGAAGGGCGTCACACCGGCAATCAGAACCGCCCATGCCCCCCAGTCGTTATAGCGGGCGGCGAAACTGTCGAAGGCCTCGGCTTTGCCGTAGAAATCGAGGATCGGCTGACCCACGGCGTCAAACAGCAGCGCGCCGATCGCATAGCCGAAAAGGCCGCCTAAAACAGAAGCCAAGGTTGCCACTGCCGCCACGCGAAAGGCGCGTGTCGGTGCGGCGATGATCATCGGGATCATCAAGACATCGGGCGGGATCGGAAAGAACGAGCTCTCCACGAAGGCGATAATCGCCAAAGCCCATATCGCGCGCGGATGCGCGGCGAGCGATAGCGTCCAGTCATAAAGTCCGCGGATCATGCCTGTCTCTTTTCTTTGCAGGCTTTAGGCCACGGCTGGCCGCCCCCGTCAACTCGCAGCTGCGTGAGGCGCGCCTACCAATCGCCGTTGACGGCCACGCGGGGGGCGGATACACGGTTCTCCGCTGGCCGGTGTGGCGGAATGGTAGACGCAGCGGATTCAAAATCCGCCGGGGCAACCCCCCGTGAAGGTTCGAGTCCTTTCACCGGCACCAGTTTCCCTGAGTCGGGCTTGGAGTCGGGCGTAAAAAGCCTGAAAATTATCCAATCGGTCGGTTTCGCAGAGATTGGCATGGGTTCGGCAACAGCTATGTCTTAACATTGTGCGGCCGGCGGTCACGACGGCGTATTCCGCCTCAATTTCGCCTCTTTATGCCATTGTTCACCTTTCAAGTCATAGTTGCTCCGCTTTTCGCTAAAAATCGCTCGAACGTTTATTGAGCGCGAACAATCAACGTAGAAACCGAGGGGCCACAGTCTCTTTATTGGGGTTTTCGTTGGCGCTTAGACCGCGGGTTGCCGCAATTCAGCCATTTTTGACTATCGAAGCCACACTCCGGCCTTTATTTTTGAACCGTCCCCTAGTTCGGGGGCTGGCTGTGGGGGCAGTCAGGTTCGTTCGAAGGCCATGCGGCCACCGACGAACTGCAAGAGTGTCTGCGTCGGCTTGCCAGCGCAAAAATCAATCATTCCGCCTATTTGGCGGCGGCGTTTTGCGTCGATGGCGAAGCTTTGCCTTCTGCCAAAACCAAGTTGGAGACTGCCTTGAGCCCGAAGGATCACGGTTTCGAAAAGGACGATGGGGTCGATATCCTCGACCTGCGCGGCATGGGTGTGCGCTCGATCTCGTATGACGAGGGCACGAGCGATAGCGGCATGGTTACCTTCAGGGACGGGTCGAAAGTTGCCTTCCATGATGTCGAAAAGGTCATTCCCTGCTTTACCCCGGGCACTTTGATCGCCACGACCGCGGGTGAGCGGCCGGTGCAAAGCCTCAAAGCTGGTGACAAGGTGATCACCCGCGACAACGGGATCCAAGAGATCGCCTGGATCGGCGCCAAGACGATCGGCGGCAAGGATCTTGTCCATGCGCCGCACCTTCGCCCCATTCTGATCAAGGCAGGAGCCCTCGGGGGCGGTCTGCCTGAGGCCGATATGCTACTTTCGCCCAACCATCGGGTTCTCGTGGCCTCGGACCTCACCCAGCTTTACTTCGAAGAACGCGAGGTTCTTGCCGCGGCCAAACATCTGGTCGGGGCCGAGGGGGTGTTTCAGGTCGATGTCATGCAGACCACCTATATCCATTTCATGTGCGAGCATCATGAGGTTATCCTGTCCAACGGCTCCTGGACCGAGAGCTTCCAGCCCGGCGACTATTCTCTGAAGGGGCTGGGCAACAGCCAGCGCACCGAGCTTTTCGAACTTTTCCCCGAACTCGCGACTCGCGTCGGCACCCGAAACTATGCCGCCGCCCGCCGGTCCTTGAAGAAACACGAGGCGCGCCTTCTCATCTGACAGCTTTGCAGCGCCGCGCCCGCAAGGGATGCGGTTGGCCGGTCCGGTGGGGGCACGGCCAAGACACCCCGGTGCCCTAGGCCCGGGGTGTTTTCGTTCGGAACGCGTCCCAATCTTCGGGCGTATCGAGATCGTGACGGGCCACGCGACCAGGGAGGGGGACAAGGCAGGTCTGGGCGCGCAGCGGTTTGACGAGGCTCTCGCCGCCACCGTCGCCCGATAGCGCGGCAAAGCGGGGCATGAGTGAGGCATCGAAGAGGATCGGGTGCCCCGGCTCGCCCGTTTCGGTCGCCCCGCGCCAGATAAGGTGTTCGGGGTGAAGGGTGCGGGCGGCCAGAACCGCGCGCATCTCGGTGGCGCC
This sequence comes from Marivivens sp., assembly GCA_024642185.1. Classification (GTDB taxonomy): domain Bacteria; phylum Pseudomonadota; class Alphaproteobacteria; order Rhodobacterales; family Rhodobacteraceae; genus RFZI01. The sequence continues at coordinate 2,278 of JAHEBR010000216.1, forward strand.
GATCTCGGCAAGATCGCCCAGGACCAGAAGGAAGCCATCCGACGCCGGAAGCCGCGCCACCGCACCGCGCAGGGTTCCTGACATCCCCTCCGCCGCCTCAGAGAGGCCAAGAGGCGTTACATCAAGGCCGGACAGGATTTCGGCTCGGGGGTGGGGCAAGGAGGGCAGGGCGACGAACACCGGCTCGCCGAGGGCAAGCGCAGCCTCCGCCAGCCGCCGCAGAAGCGGGATGCCGTCAATCTCTTCAAGATGTTTGTCGCGGCCGCGCATCCGCGAGGAGCGTCCGGCCGCGAGAATCAGGATCGGGGTCATGCCCCGACCCTAGGAGCGCGCGCCCTAGCCGCGCAACCGTGCGCTATCGGGATCAAAGCCGCTCTCGGTCACACGCCGCGCCTTGCGGCGTTTGCCGAGGAGTTCGATCTCGACCTCGAGGCCATCAACGACCGCCGCGCGGGGCACGAGCGCATAGGCGACCGATTGGCCCATATGATGCGAATAGCCGCCCGAAGTGCAAAAGCCTGCGACCTCGCCCTTGATGAAGACGGGCTCATAGGCCGTCACGTCCGCGTCCTCCGCCTCGACGAGGAAGGTCACCAACTGGCGGGCAGGGGGCGCATCCCGCTCGGCGGAGGCGGGGCCATAGCCGATGAAATCGCTGCGCTTCCAGTCGATGAAGCGGTCAAGGCCGGTTTCGGCGGCGGTATAGTCGGGCGAGAACTCGCGCAGCCACGAGCCGAAGAACCGATCAAGCCGCAGCGACATCATCGCCCGCATCCCGAAGGGGATCATCCCGTGCGGCTGGCCCGCAGCCCAAAGGACGTGCCAGAGGCTCCGCTGATCCATGATATCGCAATAGATCTCAAAACCCAGATCGCCCGTATAGCTCACCCGCTGCACGATACAGTCGGCTTGGCCCACGACCATGCGCCGCACGTCGAGGAACTTCATCGCCCCCACATCCGCCCGCGTGCAGGCCTGCAAGACCTCGCGCGCCTTGGGGCCGGCAATTTGGAAACCCGTGCGCCGGTCGGAGATGTTTTCGACCGTCACGCCCTCCACCTCGTTTTTCAGGAACCAGCGGTGGTGGATATCCTGCGCGCCGTAGGAGGCGGTGAGCTGGTATTCCGTCTCGCTCAGGCAAGAGATCGTGAAATCCCCCCAAAGCCGCCCTTTGGGCGAGAGCATCGGCGTGAGCGAGATCCGCCCCGGCTTGGGGATGCGCCCCGCCATGATGCGCCCGATCCAGGCCTTGGCGTTCGGGCCTTTGACCGAGAACTTGCCGAAGTTCTGCACCTCGTTGATGCCGACACCCGCGCGCACGCCCTTCACCTCGCGCCCCGTGGCGGCGAAAGCGTTGGAGCGGCGGAAAGACGGGGTCTCGTATCGCGGCTCGTCGCCTTGGGCGAAATAGTTGACGACCTCGAGGCCGAACTGCTGGCCCCAGACCGCGCCCATCCCATCGAAAATGTCATACATCGGCGTGGTGCGATGCGGGCGGGCGGCGGGCTTTTCCTCGTTGGGATAGGCGATGGAGAAGCGCGTCTGGTAATTCTCGATCACCTTGGGCCGCGTATAGCCCGGCGTGATCCACTTGCCGAAGCGGCCCACATCGAGGCCCGTCACATCGCGCTCGGCCTCGCCTTCGATCATCCACTGCGCCAGCGTCAGGCCGACGCCGCCGCCCTGGCTGAAGCCCGCCATGACCCCGCAGGCCGACCAGTAGTTGCGCACGCCCGGAACCGGGCCCACGAGCGGGTTGCCATCGGGGGCAAAGGTGA
>JAHEBR010000217.1 GCA_024642185.1 Marivivens sp.
GGTCCTGAATGCCAAGACCCGCCGGACGGGCATCTGCGGCGCGGCCGAGTGCCTGCTGATCGACTGGCAGTTCTATACCAAGCACGGCGCGGTTTTGATTGAGGATCTTGTGAAGGCGGGCGTCGAGGTGCGGACTGAGGGCGAGCTTTTGAAAGTTCCGGGCACCGTTCAGGCGGCCCCCGACGACTTTGGCCACGAATTCCTCGACATGATCATCGCCGCCAAACTCGTCGATGGCGTTGATGAGGCGATTGCCCATATCCGCCGCTATGGCTCGAACCATACCGAGAGCATCCTCACCGAAAACGACGCCACCGCCGCGCGTTTCTTCGAGCGGCTCGACAGCGCCATCCTGATGCGCAATGCCTCGACCCAATTTGCCGATGGCGGCGAGTTTGGCATGGGGGCTGAGATCGGGATCGCCACCGGCAAGCTGCACGCGCGGGGCCCGGTCGGGGCCGAGCAGCTCACAAGCTTCAAATATCTCGTCACAGGCGACGGCACCTGCCGAAAATAGTCACAGATTGAGGGTGAGATGCCCGTCAGTGTGATTAACGACAAGCCGCCTGCCCGAGGTGCCAAGGATCATGGCCAGAGCCGCGAATTGAATGCTGCCGGAGTCTAGCGGCCGGGGCGCTTCGCCTCGTTCGAGCGAGGACCAAAGACCATCGTCCAGGTGAGCTTTCCCATTGGTTGTCTTGAGGATCCAGCCAGGCGGATGACGTGCCACCTGGATTAGTCCGCCGCGAGGCATGGCGTGCTCGACGCAAAGGATGATCAAGAAGATCAATTTGGTTTCTAGTCGGTCGATCGTTCCGTCCTCGGCCCAAGTGTATCGGAAGCGTCCGTCTTTGCCCCTCGCCGATAGAATCGCACTGATTTCATCGATCCCGATAGCTTGGCCCGCCTTTGCCGAGCCAAAGGCAATCCGAAAGAATCTCACCCGCGCTGCGGCGCTCTCTGCGCTGTCGGATATCAATGCAAGTTCGGGTCCGCTGCCCTGTCCGGTCATCTCCAAAAGCTCAACCCCATTGCCGATTGCGCCAATCGGGCTAATAAGGTCGTGACATATCCGCGAACTGACGAGCGCGGCAAAGTCCTCGGTATTGGTCATCGTGTGCCCCGTGAAGGAAGTTGAATGGACGAAAATCTTAATTCGCATCTCGAACCGGGTATGTATGTCGTCCACCCCGCACGACCCGATTGGGGGGTTGGGCAAGTCCAGTCTAATATCGGTGGCAAGGTCACGGTGAATTTTCCCGAAGAAGGCAAGGTTGTCGTTAACAGTGCACGGGTCATGCTTGAGTTGGCGTCCGGCCAAGAGGATGCAACCTAAGGTAGAAATCTGAGGAGTTATGTCAAGTGTACCTCCACCTGCGGCTTTGCCGCTTCTTGCGCCTGACTTGCCAAGCGGACTAGAAGGGCGCGACTTTGACGAGGCCCCGTGGACGGCATGACCGCATCCCACTCCAAGTTTACCCTGAAGCTGGCACAAGACCCGGCTGATATTCGTGCGGCGCATCGCCTGCGGTATCGGGTCTTTGTCGAAGAGCTGGGCGGATCGGGGCCTCTGGTAGATCATGACGCAAAGCTCGAGACAGACCGGTTCGATCCCTATTTTGACCATCTGGTGCTGATCGACGAGACCCTGCCGAAGGGCGATCATGTGGTCGGCGTTTACCGCGTCTTGCGTTGCGAGCAGGCCGAGAAGGCAGGACAGTTCTACTCCGAGGACGAATACGATCTCACGGCGCTGAGGGCCTCGGGTCGGCGGCTATTGGAGCTTGGCCGCTCCTGCGTCGATGCCCGCTATCGCGGCGGCATGGCGATGTATCGCCTCTGGAACGGGCTTGCCAGCTATGTGGCCGATCACGGGGTCGAGATCCTCTTTGGCGTGGCCTCCTTCCACGGGACCGATGTTCAGGCCTTGGCCGAACCGCTGTCGCACCTGCACTACAAACACCTCGCGCCCGCCGACATCCGCGTGCGCGCCGTCGAGAAAACCTTTCAGCGGATGGACCTGATCCCCGAAGACCAGATCGACCGCCGCCGCGCCATGGCGCAGACGCCGGCGCTCATCAAAGCCTATCTGCGGATCGGCGGCTTTGTGGGCGAGGGCGCCTATATCGACCATGCTTTCAACACCACTGATGTCTGCCTGATCCTCGACACCGCGCGGATCAACGAAGCGCAGCGGGCGCTCTACACCAAGGGCCGCGGCCAGTGAGCGAAGACTGGCGGGAAGAGCCGATACCCGAGCGAATTAGCGCTGCCGGCTGGGCAAGGGTCCTTTTGCGTGTCCTACCGCTAGCGTTGGTTGTTTTTGGCGGCCTCGTGATCCTTCTTGCGCTTCGACTGATCGAGCGGCCCCTATGGGGCCAGCGTCGGCCGCTGACGCCGTTCATCACCCAAGCCGTCTGCCGGACGGCTTTCGTGATCCTCGGGATCCGCTACCGCACCGAGGGGCAGGCGATGAAAGGGCCGGGGGCGGTTGTCGCCAATCACTCGAGCTGGCTCGACATCTTCGCCCTCAATGCTCGCAAACGGATCTACTTCGTCTCCAAGGCCGAGGTGGCCGGCTGGCCCGGCATCGGCTGGCTCGCCAAGGCGACCGGCACTGTCTTTATCCGCCGCGACCCGCGCGAGGCGCGGCTGCATATACAAGAGTTCATCCGCCGCCTCTCCTACGGCCATAAACTTCTGTTCTTTCCCGAAGGCACCTCCACCGATGGCCGCCGTGTCCTGACCTTCAAGCCCACGCTCTTCGCCGCCTTCTATGCCGATGGCCTGCGCGAGACGCTGTCGATCCAGCCGGTGACGGTGATCTATCGCGCGGCCGAAGGGGCGGACCCGCGCCAATATGGCTGGTGGGGGGATATGGATTTCGGGCCGCATCTGCTCTCGACACTCGCGGCGGCGCGGCAGGGGTCGGTGACGATCCAGTATCACGCGCCGGTGCGCGTGGCCGAGATCGAGGATCGCAAGATGCTGGCGCGGCTTCTGGAGAACAAGGTCCGCGCCGGTCTGATCGCCGCGGGCGTGAACGACGACGACTAGCCCATCGCCGCGACAAGCGCCTTGAGCGCCGCCGCCGCATCGTCAGCCTTCCAGATCTCATCCCCGATGCCGAAGAAATCGGTATAGGGCGCCAATGCCTTGATCAGACCCGCGTCAAGCGCGCCTTCGGCGACGACCGGAACCTCGATCATCTGGCTCCACCATTCGAAAAGCTCGGATTCAACCGCTGCTCCCGTGCCAAGGGCGGTCTGACCCACGGGGCCAAAGCTGATATAGTCGGCACCAAGTTCGCCCGCGTTGATCCCGTCGTGGCGCGAGCCGCCGCAATAGGCGCCGACGATCGCATCCTCGCCAAGATCCTTGCGGGCCTTCTTGACCGAACGGGCGGCGTCGGTGAGGTGCACCCCGTCAAGCCCATGGCGTTCGACAAACTTGAGGTGGGTCTCGATCACGAGGGCCACGTCACGTTCCTGCGTGACGGCCCGCAAGGCATCCGCCGCACGGCCGATCTTGTCCTCGTCGCGGCTCGCAAGGCCGAGGCGCACGCAGGCCACGGGCACGGCATCGAGACAGGCGGCGAGGCGGTCGGGGAAGATCGACAGTTCGAACTCGGGCGGCGTGATCAGGTAAACCTGCGGCAGATCGTCGGTGTCGCTCATCTCTTTGGTCCCATTCCCCAGGTCTTTGCGCCGCTATAGCCGAGCCGCTACTTCGGCGGAAGGCTTTTTGCGTGGGTCAGGGCTATGGCCATGAGGGCGGCGCGGCGGTCGTCGTCCGCCATCAGATCGTCGCTCGCCTCGATCATCCCGCCCATCGGCTTGCCGGTGAAGAGCATCGGTCCGGTGCCTGGAATGTCTCGGGCCTGGGCCTCGTTGACCTTGCCCACCCGAAACATCCCGCCGCCCGAATGCACGCCCGAAACCATGTTGCCATAGATCAGGAAGCACAGGCCGCCAAACATCTTTTTCTC
>JAHEBR010000218.1 GCA_024642185.1 Marivivens sp.
GGACCGACCTTCTGACCGACCTCGACTATTACAAGGGTCGCGCCTATGCGATCGAGGACGTGCCGGGCAGCGACGATGCCTTCTATGCTTTCATCGCCTACCCGATCGACCTGTTCGAAGAGGGTTCGGTCGTCAACGTCCTGACCTCGCTCGTCGGCAACGTCTTCGGCTTCAAGGCCGTCCGCGCCCTGCGCCTCGAGGATGTGCGCATCCCGATCGCCTATGTCATGACCTGTGGCGGCCCGCCGCACGGCATTCAGGTCGAGCGCGACGTGATGAACAAATACGGCCGCCCGATGCTCGGCTGCACCATCAAGCCCAAGCTCGGCCTTTCGGCCAAGAACTATGGCCGTGCAGTCTATGAATGCCTGCGTGGCGGCCTCGATTTCACCAAGGACGACGAGAACGTCAACTCGCAGCCCTTCATGCGCTGGCGCCAGCGCTTCGACTTTGTGATGGAAGCCATCAACAAGGCCGAGATGGAGACCGGCGAGCGCAAGGGCCACTATCTCAACGTGACCGCGCCGACCCCGGAAGAGATGTACAAGCGGGCCGAATACGCCAAGGAGATCGGCGCGCCGATCATCATGCACGATTACCTGACGGGTGGTTTCACCGCCAACACGGGCCTTGCCAACTGGTGCCGCGACAACGGGATGCTTCTGCACATCCACCGCGCCATGCACGCCGTTCTCGACCGCAACCCCAACCACGGCATCCACTTCCGCGTGCTCACCAAGATGCTGCGCCTCTCGGGCGGCGATCACCTGCACACCGGCACCGTGGTGGGCAAGCTCGAGGGCGACCGCGCGTCCACCCTCGGCTGGATCGACCTCCTGCGCGAGAAATACATCAAGGAAGACCGCTCGCGCGGCATCTTCTTCGATCAGGATTGGGGCTCGATGCCGGGCGCCTTCGCGGTTGCCTCGGGCGGTATCCACGTCTGGCACATGCCGGCGCTGGTGACGATCTTCGGCGACGATGCGGTTCTGCAATTCGGCGGCGGCACCTTGGGCCATCCTTGGGGCAATGCCGCGGGTGCTGCGGCCAACCGGGTTGCTCTGGAAGCCTGCGTCGAGGCCCGCAATCAGGGCCGGCAACTCGAGAAGGAAGGCAAGGACATCCTCCTCGCTGCCGCCAAATCGAGCCCCGAACTCGCCACCGCGATGGAGACCTGGAAAGAGATCAAGTTCGAGTTCGACACCGTCGACAAGCTTGACGTCCAGCACCGCTGATCCCGACCCGAGCCCAGAAAGGACCATCCCATGAGTGAAATGCAGGATTACAAATCGTCGCTCGGCGATGCGGAGAGCCGCAAATTCGAGACCTTCTCCTATCTGCCGGAAATGGAGGCAGACCGCATCCGCAAGCAGGTGGAATACATTGTCTCGAAAGGCTGGAACCCGGCTGTCGAGCATACCGAGCCGGAAAACGCCTTCGACCATTACTGGTATATGTGGAAGCTGCCGATGTTTGGCGAAACGGATGTCGACCGGATCCTCAGCGAGGCCGCTGCCTGCCACGCAGCGCATCCGAAGAACCATGTCCGTCTTGTCGGCTATGACAATTTCGCCCAGTCGAAGGGCGCCGAGATGGTCGTCTATCGCGGCAAGGCCGTCTGAACCTTCCCGGCCCCTGCCCCCCTTCGGGGCCGGGGTCACCCACCGGAGCAGCCCAGATGAACGCCCAGAACACCGAACAATACAAGGTCGCGCGCGAGCCCTATTATCGCGTCACTTCGGGCGAGGTTGCGCTTTACGAGGCGGCCTATGCCAATCGGATGCCGGTCATGCTCAAGGGGCCGACCGGCTGCGGCAAATCCCGCTTTGTCGAGTATATGGCGTGGAAGCTCGGCCGCCCGCTCATCACGGTCGCCTGCAACGAAGACATGACCGCCTCCGACCTCGTGGGCCGCTTCCTTCTCGACAAGGACGGCACCAAGTGGAACGACGGCCCGCTCACCACCGCCGCGCGGATCGGCGCGATCTGCTATCTTGATGAGATTGTCGAAGCGCGGCAGGACACCACCGTTGTCATCCACCCGCTGACCGACCACCGCCGCCAGCTGCCGCTCGACAAGAAGGGCGAGCTGGTGCAGGCACACGCCGATTTCCAGCTCGTGATCTCCTACAACCCCGGCTACCAGTCGCTGATGAAGGATCTCAAGCAATCGACCAAACAGCGCTTTGCCGCGCTCGATTTCGAGTATCCCGAAGCCGCCGTCGAGGCCGAGATCGTCGCCCGCGAGGCCGGGATCGACGACAAGACCGCGGGCAAGCTCATTCAGGTCGCCCACCGCACCCGCAACCTCAAGGGCCACGGGCTGGATGAGGGCATCTCGACCCGCCTTCTCGTCTATGCAGCGCAGATGATCGGCGCCGGTGTCGATCCGGTCGCCGCCTGCCAGATGACGCTTGTCACACCGCTGACCGACGATCCCGATATGCGCCAGACGCTTCAGGCCGCGGTGGAGACCTTCTTCGTCTGACGGGGAGCCACCCATGACCCTCACGCTCGACGACCTACGCCCCGCCTTCGCCAAGGCCCCGCCCGAGGCGCTCGAAAAGCTCGACGCGATCTATCACGATGCAGCGCGGGTGATGAGCCCTGCGGGCCTTGCGATCTATCTCGAAGCGGCGCGGGGCCTTGGCAACCTCGGGCGTGGGCATGATCTTGTGCTGGCGTGGCTCGAGAATATGCCCGCCGTGGTCAAGGAATGCGGCGAGGATATCCTGCGCGACTGCCTTGAGGCGGCGATGAAGCTCAGCAGCATGACCTCGGGCGAGGTGATCGCCCTTCTCTTCTCCTCGCTCCCCACCGCCGCCCGCCGCCTTGGCGACCCCGAGCTTCTGCGCGGCTATCTGCAACTGATCCATAGCCTCTCGGCCAAAGCCGCCCGTGGCCTCAGGCCCATGCTCGGCCAGATCGACGAGCTTCTCTCCAAGCTCACCCTCTCGGGCCTGCGCCGCTGGGCCAATTTCGGGGCCGAGGCCTATCGGACCGACCTCCAGAACCTCACCCGCTATTTCGCGCTGGAAAGCCCGGATGCGCGGAAGGTCCTGCAGCAGGAACGGCGCGGGACGCTTTTCATCGACACCCAGAGGAAGCTGAATTTCTATCTCCGCGCGCTCTGGGGCCGCGATTTCTTTCTCCGCCCCACGGTCGGCGATTTCGAAGGCTTCCGGCCCCACCTCGAGGCGCATGTCTTTCACCTGCCCGATGCGGTGGACGATATCGGCGGGGTGACGGGGCATGAGCTTTACCGCGCCATGTCGGCCCACCTCGCCGCGCATATCCAGTATTCCCGCGCGGCGATCTCGGCAGAGCAACTGACCCCCGCGCAGATGTTCTTCATCGGGATGATGGAGGACGCGCGGGTGGAATACTGCGCCGCTCAGGAGTTTCCGGGCCTCGCCAAGCTCTGGCGTTCCCTCCTGTCCCTGCCCCATGAGGGCAGGTCCGAGCATCCGACGATCGAGGCGCTCGAGGCCTTCGCCCTCATGCTCAACGATCCCGCCACCAAGACCGGCGAGGCCGAGCTTGACGCTCTGGCCGAACGCTTCCTCGCGGAACTGGCCGCGCGCCCGCTCGACAACAGCCTCTCGTGGCATTTCGGCCTCGAGCTGTTCCACATCTTCGCCGTCCGCCGCGATGTGCCCTCGCTCAGGATCCTCAACGCCATCCGCATCCCCTATCGCGACGACAACCGCTTCGTCTGGGAATTCGAAGAGTTCGACTGGGACAAGCACGGCACCGAATACATCCCCGCCTCGCAGCGGCAGGTCCGCAAATACGTTTCGGTCATGGAGATGGCCAACGAGGTCGACGACGAGTTGGCGGGCGACGACGCGCAGGAGGTCTGGGTCTGCAAGGACGAGTTCATGCCCTATGAAGACGCGGGCGAGGCGACCGAGAGCTTCAACGATATGTGGGGGAAAGAGCCGATTTCAGCTCCCTTCC
>JAHEBR010000219.1 GCA_024642185.1 Marivivens sp.
CTGGGCCGACAACCGCTTTGCGAAGTCGATCATCACGGTGCGCGATATCAACGGTCTGACGATCCTCGACCGCGACGAATACATGCGCCCCGGCACCGATATGCAGTCGCTCGGGGCGCTGAAGGCCTCGTTCAAAGACATGGGCGAGGTGATGCCCGGCTTCGACAAGGTCGCGCTGATGAAATATCCGCACCTTGAGGCGATCAACCACATCCACCACGCGGGCAATTCCTCGGGCATCGTCGATGGCTCGGCCGGTATCCTGATCGGCAACAAGGAGTTCGGCGAGAAATGGGGGATCAAACCCCGCGCCCGCATCAAGGCCACCGCCAAGATCGGCACCGACCCGACCATCATGCTCACCGGCCCTGTGCCCGTGACCGAGAAAATCCTGCGCGACAGCGGCATGGCGATCTCGGACATTGATCTGTTCGAGGTCAACGAAGCCTTCGCCAGCGTTGTCCTGCGGTTCATGCAGGCCTTTGGCGTGGATGATGCCAAGGTCAACGTCAACGGCGGCTCGATCGCCATGGGCCACCCCCTCGGCGCCACCGGCGCGATCATCATCGGCACGCTGCTTGATGAGCTTGAGCGCACCGGCAAAGGCACCGGCCTTGCCACCCTCTGCATCGCGTCCGGCATGGGCGCGGCCACCATCATCGAACGTTTGTGAGGACCGCTCCCATGACCGATTTCACCATGAAAGTTGACGCGGACGGCGTCGCCATCATCACCTGGGATACCGTCGGCAAATCCATGAACGTGATGAGCCGCGAGGCCTTCGTCCTCGTCAGCGATCTTGTCGATCAGGCGTTGGCCGATCCGGCCGTGAAGGGGATCGTCCTGACCTCGGGCAAAGACACATTCGCCGGCGGGATGGACCTGAATATCATCGCATCGCTGCGCGACAGCGCCGACGAGAACCCCGCCGAAGCAATCTTTGGCTTCATCATGGATACCCATGGCATCCTGCGCAAAATCGAACGCGCGGGGATGGACCCCAAGACATTGAAGGGCGGCAAGCCCATTGCCGCCGCCCTGCCCGGCACGGCGCTTGGCATCGGGCTTGAGCTGCCGCTCGCCTGCCACCGCATCTTTGCGGCTGATAACCCGAAGGCCAAGATCGGCCTGCCGGAAATCCTCGTGGGCATCTTCCCCGGCGCAGGCGGCACCACGCGCCTTGCCCGCAAGATGGGCGCGATGGCCGCTTCGCCGCTCCTCCTCGAGGGCAAGCTCAACGACCCCCAGCGCGCCAAGGCGGCGGGTGTGATCGACGAGGTGGTTCCCGCCGATCAGCTGATCGAGGCCGCCCGCCAGTGGGTTCTGAACGCGAAAGACGCCGATATCGTCAAGCCGTGGGACCAGAAGGGCTATAAAATGCCCGGCGGCGCGCCCTATCACCCCGCTGGTTTCATGACCTTCGTCGGCGCCTCGGCGATGGTCAACGGCAAGACCCAAGGTGTCTATCCCGCCGCCAAGGCGCTCCTCTCTGCGGTTTATGAAGGCGCGCTTGTGCCCTTTGACACCGCCCTCAAGATCGAGGCGCGCTGGTTCACCAATGTTTTGCTGAACCCCTCCTCCTCGGCCATGATCCGCTCGCTCTTCATCAATAAGGAAGCGCTCGAGAAAGGCGCGAACCGCCCCGCCGTGGCCGATCAGCGCGTGCAGAAGGTAGGCGTTCTGGGCGCGGGCATGATGGGGGCAGGCATCGCCCATGTCTCGGCGCTGGCTGGCATCGAGGTCGTGCTGATCGACCGCGATCAGGACGCGGCCGACAAGGGCAAAGCCCATTCCGAAGGCATTCTCGACAAGGGCATCCAGCGCCGCAAGGTCACGCCCGAGAAGAAGGCCGAGGTTCTGGCCCGCATTACGGCAACGCCCGACCTCTCGGCCCTCAAGGGTTGCGATCTGATCGTCGAGGCGGTGTTCGAGGATCCCGGCGTCAAGGCCGAGATGACCCAGAAGGTTGAGGCGATCATCGGCGCGGACTGTATCTTTGCCACCAACACCTCGACCCTGCCGATCACCGACCTCGCCCGCGCCAGCGCACGGCCCGAAGAGTTCATCGGTATCCATTTCTTCTCGCCCGTCGACAAGATGAACCTCGTCGAGATCATCAAAGGCAAGAAGACCGGCGAACGCGCCGTGGCCAAGGCGCTCGATTTCGTGCGCCAGATCCGCAAGACGCCGATCGTCGTCAATGACGCGCGCTTCTTCTACGCCAACCGCTGCATCATCCCCTACCTCAACGAGGGGATGCGGATGGTGGCCGAGGGCGTGGCGCCCGCGCTTGTGGAAAACGCCGCCCGCATGATGGGGATGCCGCTTGGCCCCCTGCAACTCATCGACGAGACCTCGCTCGACCTCGGCGCCAAGATCGCCAAGGCCACCAAGGCGGCGATGGGCGATGCCTATCCCGATAGCGCGGTGGATGACGTGGTGTTCTGGATGGTGGGACAGGGCCGCTTGGGCCGGAAATCCAAGAGCGGCTTTTATGCCTACGATGAGGCGGGCAAGCGCCTCGGCCTTTGGGACGGCCTCGCCGCCAAGTTCCCCGAGGCCGATGACCAGCCCGATCTGACCACCGTCCAGCACCGCCTGATGTTTGCTCAGGCGCTCGAAGCCGTCCGCGCCCTTGAAGACGGCGTTCTGACCGACATCCGCGAAGGCGATGTGGGCGCGATCCTCGGCTGGGGTTTTGCCCCGTGGTCGGGCGGCCCGTTCAGCTGGCTCGATATGCTCGGCGCGGCCTACACCGCCGACCGCTGCGACCAGCTTGCCGAGGCCTACGGCACCCGCTTCGCCTGCCCCGCGCTCCTGCGGGAGATGGCCGACAAGGGCCAGAGCTTCTACGGCCGCTTCGGCGCGAGCAGGAAAGCGGCCTAGTCCGCCCCGAAATCCCTTGAACGGGCCGCGCCACCCCGGCGCGGCCCGTTTCTATTGATGGATCTCCTTTTATTTAACATTTGCGTTAAATACAATCTCTGCTAGCTTGACGTCATGACACCAGACGACCGTCTCGACGCAGCCTTCGCCGCCCTCGCCCATCCGGTGCGCCGGGCGATCCTTGCGCGGCTGTGCCAGGACAACGCGACCGTCAACGAGCTGGCGGAACCTTTCGATATGAGCCTGCCTGCCATCTCGCGTCATATCCGCGTTCTGGAAGACGCGGGTTTGATCCTCAGGGGACGGGACGCGCAATTCCGCCCCTGTTCCATCAACCCCGGCGGCTTGCAGGTCGTCGCAACCTGGGCCGACCAATACCGTCCCATCTGGGACGCCCGTTTCGACACGCTCCAAGCCCTGTTATCCCAAGAAAAGGACACCTCCCGATGAGCAACGATTCAGATTGGGTGAATATCCAAAGAACCTTCGACGCCGCGATCGACGATGTTTGGTCGAAATGGACCGATGCTGCCCAGTTCGGATCGTGGTATGGCCCGCGCGGGATGACCGTGATCGTGGAGACCTGGGATCTGAAGGTTGGCGGCATCCGAAAGGTGTGCATGCAGATGCAAAGGCCGGACCGAAAAATGCAGATGTGGTTCACCGGCGTTTTCAAGGAAATCTCCGCGCCGCGCCGCCTCGTCTATACCGAGGCGATGTGCGATGAGAGCGGGACGCTGATCCCTCCGGCCGCCATGGGCCTCCCGCCGGAAACCCCGGACATCACCGAGGTGATCGTTGATCTTGCCGAGAATGGCGGGAGAACCGAGATGACCATGGTGCATCGCGGCGTTCCAGCGGGAACCGCTGGCGAAGGCGGCTGGTTGCAAGCGTTTGACAAGCTTGCCACGCAGTTGGCCTAGCGTTCGAGCGCGCCTTTTCCGGCAAAAATCCTGTCGCGGAATTTCTCGATCCGGTCATAGCGCGTCTTGGACTGCTTGGCCGAGTTGATCGCATAGGCATAGCCGCGCTGCCGCCCCGGCGTCAGCGCCTCGAAGGCTTCG
>JAHEBR010000029.1:0-4092 GCA_024642185.1 Marivivens sp.
ACAAGCCGCGCTACCTTATGGGCGTGGGCAAGCCCGACGATATCGTCGGCGCTGTGGCCCGCGGGATCGACATGATGGACTGTGTTCTGCCGTCACGCTCTGGGCGTACGGGGCAAGCCTGGACCCGCCGGGGCCAAGTCAACATCAAGAACGCCCGCCATCAGGACGATCCGCGCCCCCTCGACGAGCATTGCACCTGCCCGGCCTGCCGCAACTATTCCCGCGCCTATCTGCACCACGTCATGCGGGCGGGCGAGATGATTTCGGGGATGCTGCTGACATGGCACAACCTGCATTACTATCAAGAGCTGATGCAGGGCATGCGCGACGCGATTGCACGGGGCCAGTTTGCCGCCTTCGAGGCCGCCTTCCATGCGCAACGCGCCGAAGGCGACATCGAGCCGCTATAAGCTCAGGCGGCGGCCCGAGAATTGTCGGAGTGGTCCTTGCCGTCGATCGCCCATTTTCTGCGACGGCCGACCGTTTGGGCAAAAGCGCCAAGCTCGTCGCCATAGCTGTCGTCGAACCAGCGCAGGAGTGCGTTTCCGACCGAAATACCATGCTGCTCCATCGTTGTTTCAATGTGGCAGGTTCCGTGCATCGGCTCCGTCAATGAGACGCTAACAGTCATATCTTCAAATCCGCCGTGACTGTCCCGTTCGAGGTAGTAGCGGCAGAACCGGCCGGGGTCGCGCTCGAGGAAGGTCATGGTCATTTCCTCCGGCATGGCGCCACGGTTGTCGAAGCGCAGGTAGACGGTGTCGTGCTCTTCGGTGTCGTGATCGAAATCGACAAGCTTGCCCGACCAATAGTCGTCAGGATGGGACTCGCCGGGGATAAGACATTTCCAGACAGCTTGCGCAGGCAGATCAATTTTCAGCTTGCTGTGGCTCGACTGTGCCAAATGCCAACCGGCGCGATCGGTCCAGGATCCATAGAGAAAGGTCCAGAACAGCGCAGCGCTCGCCGCCGTCGACATCGGCAGGCTTTCGACGGGCAGCGGCAGCAGAGTGGCAAACCAGAGCCCGAGCGCGGAAGTCTCGCAAAGGCGCCTTTGGTTCGGGAACATCAGGATGATGTGAATGCACAGGGCGGCCGCAATCCCGCCCGCGGCGAGTGACATGGGGCCTGCACCAATCGCCATTGACGTCGCAAGCATGACGCAAACCACCGAAAAGATGATGCGCCGACGTTGGCGGAATACTCTGTCCAGCATTGACTTCATACTTAGCCTCGAAATCCGTTAACGGGGTCTTGAGTGACCTTTGGAGGCAAATTGACAGGAGATTATGACCAGCGAAGGGCTGCGACACGGCATTTTCAATACACATCCGCCTTGCTCCTGCCGTAACGGAGGTTCACATTGACCCAAATGAGGCGCTTGAAACCGGGCCGGAACGGACCCACTTCTAACCTCTAAGCGGAGATGGATTGCTGCCTAGAAGGGGCTTTCTGTCTTGCCAATAAAAGGAAACGAGCATGGATACTTCTCAAACCACCTCCTACCCTGTCCTGCCGCTGCGCGACATTGTCGTGTTTCCGCATATGATCGTGCCGCTTTTTGTCGGCCGCGAGAAATCGGTGCGGGCCCTCGAAGAGGTGATGGGCGAAGACAAACAGATCCTCCTCTCGAGCCAGATCGACCCCGGACAGGATGATCCTGACGAAGAAGGCATCTATCGCACGGGCGTGTTGGCCAATGTGCTGCAGTTGCTGAAACTGCCAGATGGCACGGTCAAGGTGCTCGTCGAGGGCAAGGCTCGGGTAACAATCACCGAGTTCGTCGAAAATCCCAAATTCTTTGAAGCCAAAGTAGACCTGTTGGAAGAGTTTCCAGGCACTGAAGACGAGATTCCGGCTTTGGTGCGCTCTGTGGCCGAAGAGTTCGAACGCTACGCCAAGATCAAGAAGAACATCCCTGAAGAGGCACTTGCTGCGGTCAGCGACGCGACCGAGCCGGCCAAGCTGGCTGACCTTGTGTCCGGTCACCTCGGGATCGAGGTCGGCCATAAGCAGGAACTCTTAGAGATCCTCTCGGTCAGCGAGCGGCTGGAGAAGATCTACGGCCATATGCAGGGCGAGATGTCGGTTCTGCAGGTCGAGAAAAAGATCAAGACCCGGGTCAAAAGCCAGATGGAGCGGACCCAGCGCGAGTATTATCTGAACGAGCAGATGAAGGCCATTCAGAAGGAGCTTGGCGAGGGCGAGGAAGGCCAGAACGAAATCGCCGAGCTCGAAAAGCGCATTGCCGAGACCAAGTTCTCCAAGGAAGCCCGCGAAAAGGCCGAGGCCGAGCTGAAGAAGCTCAAGTCGATGAGCCCGATGAGCGCCGAGGCGACCGTGGTGCGCAACTATCTCGATTGGCTTTTGTCGATCCCGTGGGGCGTCAAGAGCCGCACCAAGAAGGATCTGGGCAACGCCGAGAAGGTGCTTGATGCCGATCACTATGGCCTTGAGAAGGTCAAGGAGCGGATCGTCGAATATCTCGCCGTGCAGCAGCGCTCGGCCAAGCTCAAGGGCCCGATCATGTGCCTTGTCGGCCCTCCGGGCGTCGGCAAGACCTCGCTGGGCAAATCGGTCGCCAAGGCCACGGGGCGCGAGTTTATCCGCATCTCGCTGGGCGGCGTGCGCGACGAGAGCGAGATCCGCGGCCACCGCCGGACCTATATCGGCTCGATGCCGGGCAAGATCATTCAGGCGCTGAAGAAGGCCAAGACCACCAATCCGCTCATCCTTCTCGATGAAATCGACAAGATGGGGCAGGATTTCCGTGGCGATCCGGCCTCGGCGATGCTCGAGGTCTTGGACCCCGAGCAGAACAACACCTTCATGGATCACTATCTTGAGGTGGAATACGACCTCTCGAACGTGATGTTCCTGACCACGGCCAACAGCTACAACATGCCCGGGCCCTTGATGGACCGGATGGAGATCATCCCGCTCTCGGGCTACACCGAGGATGAAAAGCGCGAGATCGCCAAGCAGCACCTTCTGCCCAAGGTGATGAAGAACCACGGGCTTAGGCCCAAGGAATTCGTTGTCGAGGATAGTGCGCTCACCGCCATGGTGCGGGTCTATACCCGCGAGGCCGGCGTGCGGAACCTCGAGCGCGAGATTGCCAAGGTGGCCCGTAAAGCCGTCACCAAGATCGTGCGGAAAGAGACCCAGAAGGTCGTCGTTGCCGACGAGAACATCCATGATTTCCTTGGCGTGGCCAAGTTCCGCTATGGCCTGGCCGAGAAGGAAGATCAGGTGGGCGTGGTCACCGGCCTTGCCTGGACCAGCGTCGGCGGCGAGATCCTCTCGATCGAGGCCCTGCGCCTGCCCGGCAAGGGCCGGATGAAGACTACGGGCAAGCTCGGTGAGGTGATGAAGGAATCGATCGAGGCCGCGTCGAGCTATGTCCGCTCGATCGCGCCGCAGATCGGCGTCAGGCCGCCGCGCCTTGATCGTTGGGATATCCACGTGCACGTCCCCGATGGGGCAACGCCCAAGGATGGCCCCTCGGCGGGCCTTGCGATGGTCACCGCCATCGTCTCGGTCCTGACCCAGATCCCCGTCCGCAAGGATATCGCCATGACCGGCGAAGTGACGCTGCGCGGCAACGCGAGCGCAATTGGGGGGCTGAAAGAAAAGCTTCTGGCTGCTCTCCGCGCTGGCGTCAAAACGGTGCTGATCCCGACCGAGAACGAGAAAGACCTGCCCGAGATTCCCGACAACGTGAAAGAAGGGCTCCAGATCATTCCGGTGTCTCATGTCTCCGAAGTTCTCAAACACGCGCTGGTGCGCCAGCCCGAGGGGATCGAATGGGACGAAGAGGCCGAAGAAGCCGCCGCCAAGGCGCTTTCGGGCGCTTCCGAAGGCTCGGGCGACGGGGCAGGAGCTATCGCTCACTAGGCCATCCAAGCGATCAAGAAGGGCGTGCCTTCGGGCGCGCCCTTTTTTCTTTTCGGGCCCGCGCGAAAAGCGGGGTAAGCTTGGGGCGGAATCAGGGAGCAGATACAAATGGCCACGAAAACGACCACAAAAACACAAGCCGCAAAGGCCAAGCCCACCGCAATGGCCAAGCCCGCCGCCAAGCCCGCCGCCAAG
>JAHEBR010000029.1:4192-14924 GCA_024642185.1 Marivivens sp.
GTAAGCTTGGGGCGGAATCAGGGAGCAGATACAAATGGCCACGAAAACGACCACAAAAACACAAGCCGCAAAGGCCAAGCCCACCGCAATGGCCAAGCCCGCCGCCAAGCCCGCCGCCAAGATTGCCCCAGGCGAGGTTGTTGCCGAGGTCGTGGCTCCACGCGATGTCTTGACGAAGAAAGAGATCGTTGCCCAAGCCGTCGAGATTTCGGGCACCAAGAAGAAAGACGCCCGTCCGTCCGTGGAGGCTGCGCTTCAAATTGTCTTTTCAGCCTTGGCCGACGGAGTCGAAATCAGCGCTCCGCCATTTGGTAAGATTCGCATCGTGAAGGAAAAGGAAATCAAGGGCGGCAAGATGATCACGGCCAAGATTCGGATCAACAACGGCTCAGCGTCAATTCCTGTCGCCGCCCCCCTTGCAGAGACCGAGGAGTAGGGCTAAACGCCCCCCTGCGGGTGATTAGCTCAGTGGTAGAGCGCTTCGTTCACATCGAAGATGTCAGGAGTTCGAATCTCTTATCACCCACCAGATTTCCGAAAGGCGCAGCCCCAAGGCCGCGCCTTTCCTGTTTGAGGGATCGCGATGAGAGACCTTCCCGAGCTTTTCGTCCTGCGTCATGGCGAGACCGAATGGAACCGTGCCCGCCGCTGGCAAGGCGTTCTGGATTCGCCCCTGACCGACAAGGGCAGAGCACAGGCGGTCGCTATGGGCGACATGCTCCGCGCCGCAGGTGTGACCGGGGCCAGCCATATGACCCTGTCCAGCCCGCAAGGCCGGGCGATGGCTACGGCCCGGCTTGCTCTGGCCCCTCTCGGCGCAGAGATAAATCCCGAGCCGCTCTTGCGGGAAATATCGGTCGGTGACTGGGCGGGCCTAACCGCCGACGAGATCGATGCAGGCTGGCCGGGGCCGGAAGACGAAGGCTTTCTTGATCGCTATGCGAGAGCCCCTGGAGGCGAGCCCTTTGATGCGCTTTGGGAGCGCGTCGGCGCCGTCTTGGCCCGGCTCACGCGGCCGACCGTGATCGTCACGCACGGCATCACCTCGCGCTTCTTGAGAACGCGGGCAATGGGGCTGACATTGGCCGAGATCGAAGAGCTTCCGGGCGGGCAGGGGGTCATCTTCCGGATCCACGATGGCCGCCACGAAATGATCGGCACGAGCGGCTTGCAGCCCGGCCCCTAAACCGCTAGATGCCTGCCGTAACGGGTTGTTAGCTCAGTTGGTAGAGCGCTTCGTTTACACCGAAGATGTCGGGGGTTCGAGTCCCTCACAACCCACCATCTCCTCGCCTTTCCCCGGCATTTGTGATCTGTTGCTCATGTAACTGGTTTCGGGGGTATGGCTTTGGCCAAGCACAGAATCTTCACGACAAGCGTCGCCAGCGTCTATCCGCTTTATGTAAACAAAGCCGTCCGGAAAGGCCGGACGCAGGCCGAAGTGGATGAGATCATTCGCTGGCTCACCGGCTTAAGCCAAAAGGCTTTGGAGGAAATACTGGCCGAGAAGGCCGATTTCGAAACCTTCTTTGCGGTGGCTCCGGCACTCAATCCCTCGAGGGTCGAGATCAAAGGCATGATCTGCGGTGTCCGGATCGAAGAGATCGAAGATCCCTTGATGCGCGAAATCCGCTATTTGGACAAACTCATCGACGAGTTGGCTCGGGGGCGCCCCATGGAGAAGATCCTGCGCCAAAGCTAAACCGGATAGTTCACGGTGTTGCTGTGTGGTTACCAACCGCAGCATTTGTCCAATTCCGATCGCTCATTGATTGACGTCAGGTAAACGTAATTCTACCCATGGTGTATCTGGTATCCTGCAGATGTCCGAATAGCGCGAGTTCGGCCAGCAGGGGTTAGTGTGAGGATATCATGGACTACGAAGTTTCAGGGGCTTCGGTAGATCGCTGGTTTCGGGCTTGCAGCGAGTTGCTGCGGATCAGGCTTGAGACAATGACGCCGGTTGAACGTGCCAAATTTCTGTTGGAATTGAATGTCAGGATTCTCGAGTATTCAGCTTTCGAGATTGCCCCTGTGCGGGATCCCGGAAGTGTAGCTCATCTGATCCGAATGGCTACGGAGGTGGATCGGATGATTGACGGGAATACCGTGGTTCCATTGGCAAAATTCGGGAAACCCTAAAAAGATCAGTGGATTGTAGGCAACGCTTTGGCGGAATTGGCAGAGAATGCGGTACCCTTTGCAAAAAGCCAGAAAAACCGGACTCTGACCGCTTGACGCCACCGGACGGCCCGCATAGAACGCCCCTCACGTTCGGTCACATGACCGGAACAGACGCGCGGTTGTAGCTCAGTCGGTTAGAGTACCGGCCTGTCACGCCGGGGGTCGCGGGTTCGAGCCCCGTCAACCGCGCCACTGTTCCGATCCGACCAACCCAATGCGCGGTTGTAGCTCAGTCGGTTAGAGTACCGGCCTGTCACGCCGGGGGTCGCGGGTTCGAGCCCCGTCAACCGCGCCACTTTCCTAATACATTACGTTTTTATTATGGAATGTCCGCGTGACTGTGTATAGGGTCGCGCTGAATGTAGTTGGGGGCCGTCAATGGACTTTCTCGATCAGATCCCGTGGAACTTGGCGATTATCGCCGCGCTGACACTCGGCCTCGCGCCGTTCTTTCCCGAACCGCATATCTGGGAAAAGCTGAAGATGCTTGTGGCGGGCGACCTCGCCAAGCCGATCGACATCTTCGATCTCATGATGCACGGGGCGCCTTGGGTGCTGCTTCTGCTCAAGGCTCTGCGCGAGTTTGTTCTGAAGTAGGGGGCTGTCTGCCCCCCGCCGACCCGTTCCGGTCCGGCTCCCCCCGAGGATATTTCGTGGCCTCGGAGAAAGCGTTTAGAGAATTTTTACCATGACGGCCCCAATCTGGCGGCACGGTACAGGCGGGGACGCCGATGACCGTGGCCGACGAGAGGGGCTACCACTCGCACGAACGGGCGGCTTGATGGGCCGCCCGTTTTGGCTTTCTCAGAGGCCCGAAAATATCCCGGGGGGTCGAAGGGGGGCAGCGCCCCCCTCGCCACGGTGTCAGACCGAAAGCGCGGCCAGGATTCGAGCCCAGCTTCGGATACCCTTGTGGAAGCTTTCTACGTCATATTTCTCATTCGGGCTGTGGATCGCGTCATCGTCATTGGCGTAGCCGATCAGCATTGCATCCATTCCAAGGACTGACTTGAAGAAACCGGCGATCGGGATCGAGCCACCCATGCCCACAAGAACCGCCTCGCGGTTCCATTCGTCCGAGAGCGCCTTGCGGGCGCGTTCGAACTCGGGCCGCTCGGTGTTCATCACCGGCGCGGGTGAGCCTTCGAGGTCGGTATCCCATTTGATCTTGCAGTCGGGCCGTAGGAGCGCCTCCACATGGGCGCGGATGCGGTCGCGCAGCACGTCCGGGTCCTGATCGCCGACGAGGCGGCAGGTGAACTTGCAATGCGCCTTCGAGGGGATCACCGTCTTCGATCCCGCGCCCTGATAGCCGCCCCAAAGGCCGTTGATCTCGAGCGTCGGGCGGGCCCATTGCAGTTCGAGGGCCGAATAGCCCGCTTCGCCGTGCGACTGGGTGAAGCCCACCGAGTTGAGATAGGTCTCCTCATCGAAGCCGCAGGCGTTCCACTGGGCGCGCAGGTTGTCGCTGATCTCGTAGACGCCTTCATAGAAGCCGGGAACGGTCACACGGCCCTGATCGTCATGCAGGGCGGCGACGATGCGGGCGAGCTCGGCCAGCGGGTTGAGGGCGGGGCCGCCATAGTGGCCCGAGTGCAGGTCGATCCGCGGGCCTGTGAGGGTGAACTCGTCCTTGAGCATCCCGCGCAGCTGGCTGGCGATCGAGGGCACACCGGGCGAGACCATCGAGGTATCGCAGATGAGCGCGATATCGCTTTTCAGCTCGGCGGCGTTTTCCTCCATGAAGGGGATCAAAGAGGGCGAGCCGCTTTCCTCTTCGCCTTCGAGGAAGAAGGTGATCTTGCAAGGCAGCTTGCCATGGACAGCCTTCCATGCGCGGCAGGCCTCGACAAAGGTCATCAACTGGCCCTTGTCGTCCGAGGTGCCGCGCCCGCGGATCACCTTGCCGTTGGGTGTCTCCTCGATGCGGGGCTCGAAGGGAGGGGTGTCCCAAAGGTCGAGCGGGTCGACCGGCTGCACATCGTAGTGGCCGTAGAACAGAAGATGCGGGCCGTCGCCCTCGACGTGGCCCACCACCATCGGATGACCGGGCGTGACGCGCTTGGAGGCATCGACGCCCAATGAGCGCAGGTCTTCCACCAGCCAGTCGGCGGCGCGGTCGCAATCGGCCTTGAAGGCCGGGTCGGTCGAGATCGAGGGGATGCGCAAGAGGCCGAAGAGGCGGTCGATCGCCACAGGAAGGTCGGCGTCGATGCGTGCAAGAACAGGATCGAGTGTCATGGAGGTTCCTTTCATCTGCGCGCGACACTAGACCTCTTGCGGGCGGTGTCCAGCGGGGCAGGACCCCGGGCCAAGGATCGGGGCGGCAATTTGTAGCGTATTGCCCCACCGGGGCTGCCGCTATATGTCCGAAAGGTCGGTTTCGACCTCTCGCCGCTCGAAGGGACTACATGACCTACGAAGACCAGCTCGACGCAGCCCTGAGCCGGCTGCATCAGGAAGGGCGCTATCGCACCTTCATCGATATCGAACGCAAGCGCGGTCATTTTCCCCATGCGATCTGGCGCAAGCCGGACGGGAGCGAGCAGCCGATCACCGTCTGGTGTGGCAACGATTATCTCGGGATGGGCCAGCACCCCGTCGTTCTGGCCGCGATGCACGAGGCGCTGGACGCCACGGGCGCCGGCTCGGGCGGCACCCGCAACATCTCGGGCACGACCGTCTATCACAAGGCGCTCGAGGCGGAACTCGCCGATCTGCACCAGAAGGAAGCGGCGCTTCTCTTCACCAGCGCCTATATCGCCAATGACGCGACGCTCTCGACCCTGCCCAAGCTGTTTCCGGGCCTGATCATCTATTCCGATGCGCTCAACCACGCCTCGATGATCGAGGGCGTGCGCCGCAACGGCGGGGCCAAGCGGATCTTCCGGCACAACGACGTCGCGCATCTGCGCGAGCTTCTGGCCGCCGACGATCCGGCCGCGCCCAAGCTCATCGCCTTTGAATCGGTCTATTCGATGGACGGCGATTTCGGACCGATTGCAGAGCTTTGCGATGTGGCCGAGGAATTCGGCGCGCTGACCTATCTTGACGAGGTTCACGCTGTAGGAATGTACGGCCCCCGCGGCGGCGGCCTGGCCGAGCGTGATGGCCTTCTGGACCGGATCGACATCATCAACGGCACGTTGGGCAAGGCCTTTGGCGTGCATGGCGGATATATCGCCGCGAGCGCGAAAATGTGTGATGCGGTGCGGTCTTATGCGCCGGGCTTCATCTTCACCACCTCGTTGCCGCCGGTCGTCGCTGCCGGTGCCGCCGCCTCGGTGCGCCACCTCAAGGGCGATCAGGCCCTGCGCGACACGCATCAAGAGGCCGCCAAGCTTCTCAAGCTGCGCCTCAAGGGGCTCGGCCTGCCGATCATCGACCACGGCAGCCATATCGTGCCGGTGATCGTGGGCGATCCCAAGCACACCAAGCTTCTGTCGGACATGCTCCTTGAGGAGTACGGCATCTACGTCCAGCCGATCAATTTCCCCACCGTTCCACGCGGGACCGAGCGGCTGCGCTTCACCCCCTCGCCGGTGCACGGCCCCGACGAGATCGACAAGCTCGTCAAAGCGATGGACCAGCTCTGGGCGCGGTGTGCGCTGAATCGCGCCGAACTGGCCGGCTGAAGTTTTCTCCGGGTGCATCACCAAATCGTGTATGTTACGCGCAGGTAACGCTGCCGGATTTTAACGAATCGATTCCGGCACTTTGGGGCAATTCGGGCAGTCGGGACGGCCGGATGATCGCGAAACATCTCAGGCGGGGAAAAACCGCGAAAGAGGTTGAGGCCAAAGGCTTTGACGCTTTCGAGTTGCGCCTTGGCGATCTGATGCGCGGCGAGCGTGCGACGCTTGGCAAATCGCTTCTTGATGTGCAGCGCGAGCTGAAGATCAAGGCCGCCTATATCGCCGCGATCGAAAACTGCGATCCGACGGCCTTTGATACTCCGGGCTTCATTGCAGGCTATGTGCGGTCCTATGGGCGGTATCTCGGGATGGACCCGGACTGGGCCTTTGAGACCTTCTGCCGCGAAAGCGGGTTCCAGACCGCACACGGGATGTCGAAAGAGGCATCGCCCAAGCGGACTGTCCGCGACATCAACCAAAAGCGCGACCCTGCGGATATTTTTGCCTCCCCCTCGACCCCCTTCGTTCCGGTAGGCGAGTCGGTCTGGTCGCGTGTCGAGCCGAGCGCCATCGGTTCGGTGCTGGTGCTCGTCGCGCTGATCGGCGGATTGGGCTACGGAGGCTGGACTGTCCTTCAGGAAGTGCAAAAGGTGCGCCTCGCGCCGGTCGAACAGACCCCCTATGTCGTGAGCGATCTTGACCCGCTTGCAGGCAATGCTGGCTCGATTTCCGCCACGGGAGATGCGGCGTTTTTTGCAGCGCCTTCGGCCGAAGCCTTTGATCGTCTCTACCGTCCGCAGGCGCTCGATACGCCGGTCATGATCGCCCGTGACGGACCGATTTCGACGCTTGATCCGAATTCCATCGGCGCGCTTGTGGCAGACAATTCGGCCGATGCTGTCGCCGCCGCCGTTGCCGAAGCCGCGGCCGAGCCGGGAGCGGTACAGGTTACCGAAGCGGTTTCTTCAGGGCTTGAGGTCGTCGCTGTGCGTCCGAGCTGGGTCCGGGTGACCTCGGTCGATGGTTCCGTGATCTACGAAGGCATCATGAACGCCGGCGACAGCTATGCGCCGCCGCAGACCGAAGCGCCCGCCGAGATTCGGGTGGGTGAATCCGGTGCTGTCTATTTCGCGTTGAACGGGACGCATTATGGTCCGGTCGGGCAGGCAGGAACAGTGACCTCGGGCGTGACCCTTTCGCCTGACTACGTGACCGGAACCTACGCCGTCGCCAATCTCGACGCCGACAGCGACCTTGCCGCAATTGTCGCTGTGGCCGAGGCGCAAACCGGCCAATAGGCCATCCCCCGTTGCCATATGGCCCCGCGCGTCATAGGTAACGCGCCAAGTCCAGTCGTGCAGGATCATCCCGTTGAGCCACAATCCCATCCGCCCCTGGCGCAATATCGAGCGCCGCAAATCCCGCCAGATCATGGTGGGCAATGTGCCGGTCGGGGGCGACGCGCCGATCACGGTCCAGACCATGACCAACACGCTGACGCATGATGTGGCGGCGACGGTGGCGCAGGTTCTGCGGGCGGCCGAGGCGGGGGCGGATATCGTCCGCGTCTCGACGCCCGACGAGGCCTCGACCAAGGCCCTGAAAGAGATCGTGCGCCAAAGCCCGGTGCCGATCGTCGCCGACATCCATTTCCACTACAAACGCGCGATTGAGGCGGCCGAGGCGGGCGCGGCCTGCCTGCGGATCAATCCCGGCAATATTGGCGACGCCAAGCGGGTGAAGGAAGTGATCCGCGCGGCCAAGGACCACGGCTGCTCGATCCGCATCGGCGTCAATGCCGGCTCGCTCGAGAAACACCTTCTCGACAAATACGGCGAGCCTTGCCCGGACGCGATGGTGGAAAGCGGGCTCGATCACATCAAGATCCTGCAGGACAACGATTTTCACGAATTCAAGATCAGCTGCAAAGCCTCCGACGTCTTCCTTGCCGCCGCCGCCTATCAGCAGCTGGCCGAGGCCACCGACGCGCCGATCCATCTGGGGATCACCGAGGCGGGTGGCCTGATGTCGGGCACAATCAAATCGGCCATCGGCCTTGGCAACCTTCTGTGGTCAGGCATCGGCGATACGATCCGCGTGAGCCTTTCGGCTGATCCGGTGGAAGAGGTCAAGGTCGGCTACGAGATCCTGAAAGGGCTCGGCCTGCGCCATCGGGGCGTGAACATCATCTCCTGCCCGTCCTGCGCGCGGCAGGGGTTCGACGTGATCAAGACGGTTGAGATCCTCGAAAAGCGGCTCGAACACATCAAGACGCCCATGAGCCTGTCGATCATCGGCTGCGTGGTCAACGGGCCGGGCGAGGCGCTGATGACGGATGTGGGCTTTACCGGCGGTGGCGCAGGCTCGGGCATGGTCTATCTGGCGGGCAAGCAAAGCCACAAGCTGTCGAACGACAAGATGATCGAGCACATCGTCGAAGAGGTCGAGAAGAAGGCCGCAGAAATCGACGCGGCGGGGGCCTAGCTGCCCTCGCGCACGGCGTCGACGAACTGGAGCATCTGCTCGAGCGGCACATAGCCGCGCAGCATTTCTTCCTGAAGGATGAAGGTCGGCGTGCCGGTGATCTGCAGCCGCTGCGCCAGCATTGCGTTCTGGGTCAGGATATCGGCGACCTCTTTGCTCTGCATCTTGTCGGCAATTGCCGCGAAATCGAGATCGAACGAGGCCGACAGCTGCGCCAGCACTTCGACGGTTACATCGCTGCGCAGGGTCATCAGGGCGTCGTGTATCAGTTCGTAGGATTCCGAGCCGTAGACCTGCATGACCGCCACCGCATATTGCGAGGCAAGCGTCGATTGTTCGCCGAGGATCGGGAATTCCTTGACGATGAAGCGGATGTTGCCATCGGTCTCGAGAAGCTGGTTCACTTCGTCATAGGCGCGCCGGCAATAGGAGCAGCGATAGTCCATGAATTCGACAAGGGTGATGTCGCCCTCGGGATTGCCGCCGACAAAGGAATAGCCATCGTCGAAAATCGCTTTGGCATTGGCGCGGACGACGGCCTTGTCGTTATTGGTGCTAAGTTCGGCCTGACGCTGTTCGAGAACGGCAATCGCCTCCATCAGGACTTCTGGATTGTCCAAGAGATACGCCCGCACCTCGGACCGGAAGGCCGCGCGCTCGGAATCGGTCATCGCGCCAAGGTCGAAGGCGGCGGCCGGTCCGGCAAGAAGAAGGGTGAGGGCGATCGGGGCAAGGCGCTTGAACATGGTCTCTCCAGGGTCGTTTCCGTGCACTGTGCACATCCGGCCGATGATGCCAAGGCCTTGGGCATGCGGCAGAAAGGATTGACGTGGCCACCCAAGGGGCGGCACACACGATCACAAGACTAGAGGGCGCGGAATGGGAAACTCAAGGCGCGATCGGGCCGGAGACGGGCGAGATGCCGGGATTGTGAAAACATGTTGGCTCTGGCTCTGTCTGGCGTTCCTGTGGCTTGCAGGCCCGCTCGCGTCGCAAGATTTTACCGGACTCGCTCGGATCAACCCTCAGCAAAGCGCGGTGAAACCGTGGAGGCAGGGGGCCGAGGTCGATCTCAAGCTGTCCCAGGCGGTTCCATTCCGGGTCTTTACGCTCGATCAGCCGTGGCGGCTGGTGATGGATTTCCGCGAGGTCGACTGGACCGGCCTCTCGCGCGACGCGATCTGGGCCGGCCCCGACAATCGCATCTCGGCCCTGCGCTTTGGCGGGCTCCGGCCGGGCTGGTCGCGGATGGTGGTCGATCTGGCCCAGCCGCTTATCATCGAAACTGCGGGCATGACTGTGTCTCAGGCGGATGGCTCCGCCCGGCTGACCGTTCGCCTCGCCCCGGCCAGCGCGCCGGATTTCGCCTCCGCCTCGGGCGCGCCGCCTGATCCCGGCTGGGACCTCCTGATCGCCACCGACGTGACCCAGAGCGCCCTGACGCCCGTCGACGACGGGATCGTTACCGTCGCCATTGATCCCGGCCATGGCGGCGTTGATCCGGGCGCGGAACGGGACGGGATCGTCGAGGCCGAGGTCATGCTGGTCTTTGCCCGCGAACTGGCCGAGGCGATCAACCGCATCGAGGGGATGCGCGCGGTCCTGACCCGAGACGGCGACGATTTTGTGGCGCTGGAAGAGCGGATGACGCAGGCGCGGCTTGCGGGCGCGGATGTGATGATCTCGCTCCATGCCGATGCGCTCGACGAAGACGAGACCCACGGCGCCTCGGTCTATACGCTGGATGCCGACTCGCAGGATGTTGCATCGGCCCGCATGGCCGAGAGGCACGACCGCGGCGATCTGGTTGCCGGTCTCGACCTCACGGGGCAGGACGACACGGTTGCCACGATCCTGATGGATCTTGCGCGGCAGGACACGGCGCCCAAATCCGACCGTCTTGCCGACGCGATCGTGGCCGCCTTCGAAGAAGTGGGCGCCGACCTCAATACCCGCCCCCGCCGGAGGGCGGAGCTGGCCGTTCTGAACGCCGCCGATTTCGCCTCGGTTCTGGTCGAGGTGGGGTTCTTGTCAAACGCCGAGGACCGTGCCGCGCTCTCTGTTCAGCCGGGCAGGGCGACGATCATTCGTGGTCTGATCCTTGCGCTTCAACGGTGGGCCGCGGACGAGGCGGCGCGCGCGCCGCTCTTGCGTCAGTAGGCCACAATCACGGCATTGGCATTTTCGCGCCCATAAGGCGCGATCGGCTTTTGACCATCCTCCGCACTGGTCCTATAAGCGGAAGACTTTACCCCGAGGGCTTGTCTCACGTGCTTCGCTTTGTCCTGTCCTTCTTTGGCGGCATCTTCTCGGTGCTTACGCTGGGCATGGCCATGGGCGCGCTCTCGCTGAGTGCTGTGTTCACGATCTATGGCCACGATCTGCCAAGCTATGAGACGCTGGCGCAATATACCCCCAAGACGATCAGC
>JAHEBR010000220.1 GCA_024642185.1 Marivivens sp.
GGATCACCCTCTTCCAGACGGCGCCGCTACCCTAAATTGGCAGGGCCACTGTCGACTTGATCTCTTCCATCGAAAGAAGTGCTGTCACATTGTGGATCCGCACCTCGGAAATCAGCGCCTGATAGAACTTGTCGTATGCGCGGGCGTTCCTGACCTGCACCTTCAGGATATAGTCGATATCCCCCGCCAATCGGTGCGCCTCGAGCACCTCGGGGCGCGAGCGCACCGCCTCGAGGAATTTCGCCTGCCAGTCGGTTTCGTGTTCGGAGGTGCGCACCAGCACGAAGAACGTAGCCTCAAGCCCCAGCGCCTCGGCATCGAGAAGCACGGTCTGCTGCTTGATGACGCCTGCCTCCTTCAACTTGCGGATGCGGTTCCAGACGGGCGTTTTTGACGAGCCGACGTTGGAGGCGATCTCGTCCAGTGACTGGCCTGAGTCGCGCTGAAGCTCGATGAGGATTTTCCGGTCGAGGTCATCAATTCGAAACATTCTTGGTCTCTTTCTGGGAGCGTGAGGAAGTTACCCCTGCGATCGGATGTAAAACAGAACATATGTTCCTATATGTCGCGATTACGCAGCAACATATGGAACAATGTTCCAATATCGCGATACAACAACAACCACAAGACCCATGGAGGCCCCGATGACCACACCGTTCAAGCCCCACCTTCTTGAAGCTCAATCCACCGATGGCTGCGCGCTATGGCTCACGATCGACGACCTTTGGAGTAACGACCCCCTTGAGGCGGAGGTCCTTGAAGACGAGGCCCATGCCACGATCCGCCTGATCGACGGGCGGATGCTGTCGCGGCAGGGCCAGACTGTCCGGCTCGTTGAACTTGAGGCCTGCGCCGCCTTCGCCTGATCGCGACCTAGCGGCGCGGGAGGGGCGGTGGCACTTTTCATGGCGGGATCGAACGCGTAAGAGGGCGCGGACAGACCTATTTCCAAGTGCGAGCCGTTTTCGTGACAAAACCGATGATTGCCAAGACCCCCGCCCTGCCCGATGCGCAGACGGTGACGCAGGTGCGCCACTATACCGACCGGCTCTTTGCCTTCCGCGTGACGCGCCCCGCCTCGCTGCGGTTCCGTTCGGGCGAGTTTGTGATGATTGGCCTGATGGGCGAGAACGGCAAGCCGCTCCTGCGCGCCTATTCCATCGCCTCGCCCTCTTGGGACGAGGAACTCGAGTTCTATTCGATCAAGGTCCCCGACGGCCCGCTGACCTCGAAGCTCCAGCACATCAAAGAGGGCGAAGAGATCATCCTGCGCCCCAAGCCCGTGGGCACGCTGGTCCACGATGCGCTTTTGCCCGGCAAACGGATCTATTTCTTCTCGACCGGAACAGGCTTTGCCCCCTTCGCCTCGCTCCTGCGCGACCCGCAGACCTATGAGGATTACGACGAGGTGATCATCACCCATACCTGCCGGACGGTGGCCGAGCTGACCTATGGCCGCGAGATCATCGACCAGATCCGCTCTGACGAGATGCTGGCCGAGCTGATCGGGCCAGAAAACCTCGCCAAGCTGCGCTATTACCCGACCACGACCCGCGAGGAGAGCCCCAAGATGGGCCGGATCACGACGCTCATCGAAAACGGCGAACTTTTCGCCGACCTCGGCGTGCCACCCCTCGATCCCGCCAACGACCGCGCCATGGTCTGCGGCAGCCTTGCCTTCAACATCGACGTGAAGGCGCTTCTCGAAAAAGCCGGCCTGCGCGAGGGCGCCAATTCCGATCCGGCCGAATTCGTCGTCGAAAAAGCCTTCGTCGGCGAGGGGATCTAACCTGCCCTCTTGACCGATTGCCGCGCTTGGGGCCCACTCGCCCCATGCGCGACCCATTCGATCTCACGGAAGATCACGTCGCCCGCACCAGGCGGGTGGTCGAGAAGGATTTGACCCTCTCGAAATACACCCCCGCGACCGATGCTGACTTTGACAAGATGGCGGACCGGGTACTGTCGGGCCGCCCAAACGGCCCGCTCAAGATCTTCGCCTATGGCTCGCTCATCTGGAAACCGACCTTTGAATCCACTGGCCGTGCAGTCGCCCGCGCCCACGGCTGGCACCGCGAGTTTTCCATGATCATGCGTGGATTTCGCGCGAGTCCGGACGCGCCGGGCCTCATGATGACCATCATGTCGGGCGGTCAATGCCGCGGGATGTCATTCGAGATCGAAGAGCGGCAGGCCGAGGACACGGTCAGAGCCCTTGTCGAGCGCGAGTTGCCCTATATCGAGACCGGCGATGATTATCGCTGGATCACCCTCAACACCGAAACGGGGCAGGAAAAAGCTCTGGTCTTTTGGGCAGGCCCCACGGGCGAAGGCATCGCCCGTGGATTGCCGCCACAAGAGGCGGCGCAAATGATTGCGCGCGCCTGTGGATGGATGGGTTCCAACGCCGAATATCTGAGGAACACCGTTCTGTCGCTGGAAGAACACGGCATCCACGATGCCCGCCTCTGGCAGCTTCAGCGCCTTGTCGCCGCAGAAATCGACCGGATCTACCCGAAGGGCTGATCAGTTGCCGATCTTGTCGGCCACTTGATCGGCCGCGCCCTGCAGCAACTCGGGGCTATTGCGGGCTGCTTCCACGATCGCCTTGAGGAGGTTCTTCTCGACAACGCTGAGGCTCGAGGCTTCGATCCTGGCGATCAGATTGTCGGGATCAAGTT
This sequence comes from Marivivens sp., assembly GCA_024642185.1. Taxonomy (GTDB): domain Bacteria; phylum Pseudomonadota; class Alphaproteobacteria; order Rhodobacterales; family Rhodobacteraceae; genus RFZI01. Next base: position 2,682 of record JAHEBR010000220.1, read on the forward strand.
GGGCGGCAGCAGCATCCACGGCGGCCTGAGCGGCGGCGGCGGCTTCCTGTGCTGCGGCCTCAAGCGCGGCGGCGGCATCGGCGGCGGCGGCAGCGGCGGCTTCCGCGGCGGCGGCGGCCTCGGCTTCGGCAGCAGCTTTGGCGGCGGCTTCGGCTTCAGCGGCAGCGGCTTCGGCAGCGGCGGCTTCAGCGGCAGCGGATTCGGCGGCGGCAATGGCGGCCTTTTCTTCCTGCTGGGTCTGATAATAGTCGTAGCCGAACCAGCCTGCGAGCAGGATGACAACGGCAGCAATTGCTCTACGCATTTCTACACCTTTGATTGACCGCGAGGCCGCATGATGCCGCCCCCTGAGGGTCGAACGATCTCTATAGTGCGCGGGGAAAGCACGCAACACTTGCCCAAAACCGTTGAAGGGCCTTGTTTTCCGGTTGCAGAGACGGCAGCGCATCACTAGTTTGCGCCCACATTTCCAACGGTAAAAGGACCAAGACCATAGCCCGCAGACCTCACAACGCACCTCCGGTGCGTGATACTGGCCCCCGCGTAAACGAACGCATTCGGGCCCCGGAAATCCGCCTCATCGGCGCCGATGGCGAAAACGTAGGCGTAGTCACCCCCGAAAGAGCCCTGATAATGGCCGAAGAGGCCGGACTCGATCTCGTGGAGATTTCCCCGAACGCGACGCCGCCTGTCTGCAAGATCATGGACTATGGCAAGTTCAAGTACGAGACTCAGAAGAAAGAAGCCGAGGCTCGGAAGAACCAGAAGATCATCGAGATCAAGGAAGTGAAGTTCCGCCCCGGAACCGACACCCATGATTACGAGGTCAAGATGCGCTCGGTGCAAAAGTTCCTCGAGAACGGCGACAAGGTGAAGATCACCCTGCGCTTCCGTGGCCGCGAAATGGCGCACCAGGATCTGGGCCGCGACCTTCTCGAGCGGATCTCCGAGGACGTGAAGGAATACGGCAAGATCGAGAATATGCCCAAGCTTGAAGGCCGCCAGATGGTCATGATGATCGGTCCGGCGAAATAAGCAGGCTGCATCGTTGAACGAAGGGCCGCCTCCGGGCGGCCTTTTTGATTCAGGCGCCTTGCCGCAGAACGCGGGTGATCTCGGCCATGATGCTGATCGCGATCTCGGCGGGCGAACGGGCGCCGATGGCAAGGCCCACGGGCGCGTGGATGCGGGCAATCGCCGCGTCGGAATACCCC
>JAHEBR010000030.1 GCA_024642185.1 Marivivens sp.
CTCTTCAAGATCGCCAACGATATGCGCCTTCTGGGCTCTGGCCCCCGCTCGGGCCTTGGCGAATTGATCCTGCCGGAAAACGAGCCCGGCTCGTCGATCATGCCCGGCAAGGTCAACCCCACGCAGGCCGAGGCGCTGACCATGGTCTGCGCCCATGTGATGGGCAACGACGCTGCCGTGGGCTTTGCCGGCTCGCAGGGCCATTTCGAGCTCAACGTCTATAACCCGATGATGAGCTATAACGTCCTGCAATCCATGCAGCTTCTGGGCGATGCGGCCTCGTCCTTCACCGACAACATGGTGGTGGGCACGCAGGCCAATACCGCGCGGATCGACAAGCTGATGAAGGAAAGCCTGATGCTGGTGACAGCGCTTGCGCCCACTATCGGCTATGACAATGCCACCAAGGTCGCCAAGACCGCGCACAAGAACGGCACAACCCTGCGGGAAGAAGCGATCGCGCTCGGCTTTGTCGATGGCGAGACCTTCGACAAGATCGTCCGCCCCGAAGACATGATCGGCCCGAAAGGCTGATCATGGCGACGCCGATCAGCCTCAACAAGGTCCGTAAAGAGAAGAGCCGCGCCGAGGCCAAGGCTCAGGCCGATGCCAACGCGGCCAAATTCGGCCGCACCAAGGCGCAGCGCCTTCTCGAGACCGCCCGCGAAGACCTCGCGGCTCGGCGGCTCGATCAGTTGAAGTTTGACGACGAATGAGCGGCCGCCCCGTCAAGCGATCGCTGACGCTCAAGGGGCACCGCACCTCTGTCTCGCTTGAAGATGAATTCTGGCGGGCATTCCGCGCCGCGGCCGAGGAAGAGGGCCGGACCCTCAATTCCCTCGCCGCCGAGATCGACGCAGGCCGGGGCGACGTTGGCCTGGCTTCGGCGATCCGCGTCTGGGTTCTACAGCGGCTTCAGCGGCGCACGGTCGGATAGATCGACTCGCGGATCGTCCGCATGTCGATGCGTTCGAGCTTGGAATCGAGACGGCTCGGATAGGCCTGAACCGGCTTCGGCGTCAGTTGATAATCAAAGAGGTCGTCGAGGCCGTAATAGGTCCGGCGCAATCCCAGTTTGAACATCCAGTTCGCGGCCGTGTAGTGAACTCTGCGCCAATACCCCACCTGGGTGCGCCGTTTACGAATATACGACATAACATCAATCCAATTTGGCGGCCCCCACCGCAATTGGGATTGATACAAACTTTAGCGCCGATTGCGCCTCAAAATTGCCCCATTTTGACACGTATTTCCTGGCGCTTGATCCTTAACGATCTGTAAATGTTCGCTTTTGCGAAAATTGAGCGCCACATTTTGCCCACATTTTGGTTAACGCACCCGCTGGAGACAGCCGCTATTGCAGCGATTTGCGCGACAATCAAAAAATGAGCATCAGATTGTTCCAAAGCGACACTAGGCCTGGATCGAATCGCGGGGAGTCATGGCCAGCCATATCCCCTCTTTCGCACGCACCGTCAGATGTGCGACCGGTTGAGGCACCCGGCCCTCCACCGGGGCGAAAGAGAAGGCTCCAACCAGTTTTGACAGCATGACGACCCCCTCGGCCATCGCAAAACCTGCGCCGGTGCAGACCCGGGGGCCGCTGGAAAATGGCATATACGCTTCTCTTGCCGAGGCCTTGCCTTCCTCCGTCGACCAGCGGGCCGGATCGAAGCCATCCGGGTTCGCCCAGAGCCTTTCATGGCGATGCAGATGCCAGGGAGAGAGGACGATTTGCGATCCTCTGGCGACCTTCCGGTTGCGGAACTCCTCAATTTTCGATGCCTCGCGCACCATCATTGGCACCGGCGGATAAAGCCGGAGCGCCTCGCGGAACACATCCCGTGTAACCCTCAGCGACGACAAGGACGAAAACTCAGCCCCCAGCCCAACGGCCTCTTTGGCGACCTTGTCCTGCCACTCGGGATGGGTGGCCAGAAGGTAGAGCGCCCATGACAGCGCCGAGGCGCTGGTCTCGTGGCCGGCCAGAAAGAAGATCGCGACCTGATCGACCATCTCTGCGAGATCAAAGCGCTCACCAGTCTCAGGATCGACTGTGGACATGATCTTTGTGGCAAGGTCATTCGGCGCAGACCCTGCGCCAATCTCTGCCAAGCGTTGCGCGGTCAGCTCGTGGATCAGGTGACGGATGCGTGCAGCCGTGGCCCGCGCCTCGGGCCGGAAAAGGCGCGGCATCCAAGCCGGGAGCGGCACAAAGGCGGCAAGGTTTAGGATCGGCTGGCTGCGCTGATGGTCGCGGAAGGCTTCGAAGACATCCTTGGCCAACTTATGTTCGATGGGGATCGAAAAGAGTGTCCTGAAGATAATGTCGGCGGCGGCGTGGCTCGCCTCACCTTCGATCTCGACCGGCCCGTCGCCCGCAGCGCCAAGCCGCGCGACGGCCGCATCAGCAGCAGCCAGCATGGCGGGAAAGGTATCGCGCAGACGCCCACCCTCGAAGGCCGGGTCGATGATCCGCCGCTGTCGCTTCCATTTCGCGCCATTGGTGACAAAGACCGACTGGCCAAGGAGAAGCCGCAACCCCTCGCTGATGCGGGAAGATTTCGGAAAATCGTCGGGGCGTTCGTTCAAAACCCGCCGGATCAGCACCGGATCATTGATAAGATAGGAGCGGAAGAGTGGCGTGCGAAATTCGGCCATCCAGGCGCGGTAAAGGTGCTCGGGTTGTGCCGAAAGGATGTCTTGCCGGAAGAGGCGCAGATACCGCCAAAGAGAAACGCGGCGCGGGCGGGCGGCGGGCTTGGGAGGGATCATGGCGTCATCCCGCTGTAGCCCGAGGTCGGCGCTGCGATCCGGCTTTTTGAAGGTGCGCGCCCTTTGAAACGCTCGGCCAAAGTTTGCGGCCCGGCTGTGATCCGGAAGTAGTCATAGTCGCCCGGTCGGTCGAAGGCGCAAAGATACTGGAAATGCAGCCGGAAAAAGCGCCAGCGCAGCGCTTTCCAGCGTGCGGGGCTAAGGGTCTGGGTAAAGGCGGCCGAAAGGACCAGCGGCCAGCGCTGATCTTCGGGGGCAACGCCCGAAACCGCCACCGGATCGCAGAGCGCAAAAGCACAGCCATCGCCGGGGGCTGTCACATCGACCCATGTAATCGCTTCGCAGGTGGCAAGAAGATGTAAGTCGGCCCGCAGCTCGTGGGCGTCCGGAAGAAAGGAGACCATTGGCACCACCTGCCCCAACGTGAGGAGCGCCAAGGGCGGATGCTCCTTGGGGAGTTTCCGGTCGCGGACAAGTTGGGCCAGCGCCGAGATCGCGAGGTGTGCGCCTGAGGAATGGCCGACCACCAAGACCTCGTCCGCCACGCCCCCACTCAAGGCATCCCGGATGTGATCGGCAAAGGCCGAGATCCGGGTGCTCTGCGCGGGCGGATGCGCGCCGCGCCAGCGGGCCGAGAAGGCATAATCGTGCATCAGGTAATAGGCAAAGAGCCGGTGATCGAGCCGCTTGAAGGCACGCAGTAGGGCGATGGCGGCGACCACGCCCACGCCCGCCGCAAGCCAGCCGAAAAGAAGTCCGCCAAACCCTGCCAAACCCAAGAGCCAGACCACGAACCGAGCCGCCAGCCATCCCGCGATAACCGAGATAGCCAGTTGCCCCAAGAGCATCCCCACCGGATAGAGCGCAGCAATCACCGGCCCCTTCCTCAGGCGCATGAGCCGCCTCAGCGCGCCGGTCGAGATATAGATCCACGCCGTTCGCAGAAGCTGGAGATAGGTCGCGGGGATCGAGCGGGCCATGCTGCCCTGCACGATGTCCGACCAGACCAGCACATCGACCTCGGCCTCAACCTCGGCCCCCTCGATCTGTGCCTCAACGCTCCAGCCATAGGTGCCGCCCGCCTCGCGCGGGCGCAGCGCCAGATCATAGCCGCTGATCGCCGCCTGTGCGGCCCCTTCCTTGCGGTAGAGTTCGCGGTAGCGGCGCGGGGGAATAGGATCGTAGCCGGGGATATAGATCACCCGCCTGCGCCTCACCTGCCCTGCTGTCTCGCCCACACTCAAGCCCGCCCTGTCCCACTGTCGGCAAGACTAGCGCGGTCGCGGCGAAAGGACAGCCCCTAGCCGAGTGCTGCGAGGCCCGGAAGCGTTTCAAGGAGCCAATAGCTGAGTGCGCTGAACTGGCCGGTGATCATCAGAAGGCCCACGGTCCACAAAAGAAGGCCCGAGACCTTCTCGATCCGGTCCATGTGCCGTTTCATCCAGCCCATGACGCCCTTGAGGCTCGGGAAGAAGGCGGCGACCGCCAGAAACGGCAGACCAAGGCCTAGCGCGTAGGCAGCAAGAAGGATCGTTCCCCGCGCCACGCTGCCTTCCGAGGCGGCAAGCCCGAGGATCGCCCCGAGGATCGGGCCGAGGCAGGGGGTCCAGCCGAAGGCGAAGGCGAGGCCAAGGAGATAGGCCCCGAAAGCCGAGCCGCCCCGGTTGCCCGCATCGAGCCTTGCTTCCTGATCGAGAAAGCGGATGCGGAAGACGCCGAGAAAATGCGCGCCGAACACCATGATGAGGATACCGGCGCCAAAGAGGAACCAGTCCTGCCATTGCAGGAAGAGCCGCCCCACGGCCGAGAAGGCAAAGCCCAAGAGCAGAAAAACCGTCGAAAGTCCGAGGACGAAGAACGCCGCCGACAGGAGTGCCCGCCGCCGTGCCCGGCCCGAATGATCCATATCCGCAACGCTCACCCCGCCCATATAGGCAAGATAGGGCGGCACGATCGGCAAGACGCAGGGCGAGAGGAACGACAGGAGGCCAGCCGCCAACGCGATCAGCATGGCGGGCAGGAGCGAGGCGTCGAGAAGGGTGGCGGTGTCGAGCATGGGCATATCCTTTGCCTCGACATAAGCGAGGCGGCGCGCAAGGTCACGCCGGAATTGCCTGCCTCACGAGAGGGTTACCCAAGACAAAACGCCGCCCCCGATCTCGCGAGGGCGGCGTGATTGCGTTGTCAGACCCCTAGCGGCCGAGCGACCACCAGCCCTTGCGCTTGGGCTTTGTGGGGTCTTCCGGCTCGGCGGGGGCCGGTTCGGCCTTGGCCTTGGCTTTCGCCTTGGGCACGGCGACCGGCTCGGCAGCCGGAGCTTCCGCGGGGGCCTCGGCCGGAGCCTCCGGTTCGGCGGCCGCCTTCTTGGCCGGAGCCTTGCGGCTGCGGGTGGCCTTGGGCTTGGCCTGTGCTTCCTCGGTGGCGGCTTCGGCGGCGGCTTCGGCGGCGGCTTCGGCGGGGGCCTCGGCGGCAGGTGCCTCTTCGGCCTTCACCTTCTTGGCCGGAGCCTTGCGGGTTCGGGTGGTCTTGGGCTTGGCGGCGGGGGCCTTCTCCTCGACCGGCGCTTCCGGCGTTACCTCTGCCTCGGCGACTGCGGCGGCTTCCTCTGCGGGCGCCTCCTCGGCCTTGGGCTTGCGGCTACGGCTGCGCGAGCGGGTCGCTTTGGGCTTGGCCGGGGCCTCAGGCACTGTGGCCGGAGCCTCATTTGCAGGGGTTTCGGAGCTTTCACCCTCGTCGCCGTCGGCCTCGTCACCATCTGAGTCGTCGCCCTGATCGGCACCGTCCTGCCCGTCGGCAGAGCCGTTGCCACCCCGACGACGACGGCGGCGGCGGCGGCGCTTCTTGGGCTTGTCGCCCCCTTCGTCCGAAGTGGTCGGTGCGGCCTCGGCCTCATCGGCCTCTTCCGCCTCATCCACCACCAGATCGTCCTCGTCCTCTTCGATCACGATCGCCGAGGCGGTGATCGGCGCGGCTTCGGGGACAACGCGGGTCGCGGTCTTGAACTTCTCGATGGCGAAATCGGGCGAGACCAGCGTCACGTCGCATTCGATCCGCACGGCCATGCCGTAGCGGGCCTCGATGGCGGCGATATGCTCGCGCTTCTGGTTCATCAGGAAGTTGGCGATGCCCACGGGCGCCCGCACCAGAACCTCTTTCGACCGGCCCCGCACGCCTTCTTCTTCAAGCTGGCGCAGGATCGCAAGGGCCACGTTATCGTCCGACCGCAGAAGGCCTGTGCCATGGCAATGCGGGCAGGGCTGGGTCGTGGCCTCGAGCATACCGGGGCGCAGGCGCTGGCGGCTCATCTCGAGAAGGCCGAAGCCCGAGATCCGGCCCACCTGAATGCGGGCGCGGTCGGTCTTGAGCTTGTCTTTCAGGCGCTTCTCGACGGCGGTGTTGTTCTTGCGCTCGTCCATGTCGATGAAGTCGATGACAATGAGACCAGCCAGATCGCGCAGGCGCAACTGGCGGGCCACCTCGTCGCTGGCCTCAAGGTTGGTCTTGAGCGCGGTCTGCTCGATCGAGCCTTCCTTGGTGGCGCGGCCGGAGTTCACGTCGATCGCCACAAGCGCCTCGGTCACGCCGATGACGATATAGCCGCCCGAGGGAAGCTGGACGGTCGGGTTGAACATCCCCGAGAGATACCCCTCGACCTGATAGCGCGCGAAAAGCGGCATCTGCTCGGCATAGGGTTTCACGTTCTTGGCGTGGGACGGCATGATCATCTTCATGAAGTCCTTGGCCGAACGATATCCGGCCTCGCCCGCGACGATCACCTCGTCGATCTCTTTGGAATAGAGATCGCGGATCGTGCGTTTGATGAGGTCGCCCTCTTCATAGATCTTGGCCGGCGCGATGGATTTCAGCGTCAACTCGCGGATCTGCTCCCACAGGCGCTGGAGGTATTCATAGTCGCGCTTGATCTCGGCCTTGGTCCGCTGGCTGCCGGCCGTGCGGATGATCAGGCCCGCGCCATCGGGCACGTCGATCTCGGTGGCGATTTCCTTGAGCTTCTTGCGGTCGGCGGCGTTGGTGATCTTGCGGGAGATGCCGCCGCCACGGGCGGTGTTGGGCATCAGGACGCAATAGCGGCCGGCAAGCGAGAGATAGGTGGTCAGCGCCGCACCCTTGTTGCCGCGCTCTTCCTTGACGACCTGCACCAGCATGATCTGGCGCACCTTGACCACTTCCTGGATCTTGTAGCGCTTGGGGCGCGGCTTGCGAACGGGGCGGACCTCTTCGCTGTCGTCCTCTTCGGCGACGCTCTCGATGGTGTCGTCTTTCTCGACGCTCTCGACACTGCTGTCGCCGTCATCGTCGTCTTCGTCGTCGCCCGCAGGGGTCTCGACCGGCGTTTCCGACACGGTCTCCATCGGGCTCAGGGCCTCGCCCTCGCCCGCATCCTCGGAGCCGTTGACCTCTTCGGCGTCGTCGTCGAAATCGACGACCTCCATGCCCGAGATGCTCACATCGTCACGGTCCACTTCGGCGGAGGCGACGATATCGCCCGACTCGCGGTTGGCCGCACTCGACTTCGACCGCGGCCGCGAGCGGCGCGAACGGCTTACCTTGCGGGGCTTGTCGCCGTCTTCGGCCTCGGCGTCGCCCTCGTCGCGAAGGCTCTCGGCATAGGCCCGCTCTTCGGCGATCAGCGCCTCGCGGTCGGCGACCGGGATCTGGTAGTAATCGGGGTGGATTTCCGAGAAAGCCAGAAAGCCGTGCCGGTTGCCGCCGTAATCAACGAAGGCCGCCTGAAGCGACGGCTCTACACGAGTGACCTTGGCGAGGTAGATATTGCCAGCGAGCTGGCGCTTGGATTGACTTTCAAAATCAAATTCTTCGACTTTGTTTCCGTCCACCACAACAACGCGGGTTTCTTCCGCGTGCGTGGCGTCGATCAGCATTTTCTTTGCCATTTTGTCCATTCACACGCCGCCCCTCAGCGCGCCCTGGTGGAGCGGCTAAGGGGATGGCGTGATTTATCTGAGCGTGATGCACATGGTCAGGGGCGAGGCCCGAAAGGGCCTGTCGCATCCATCCTGTCGCCAAAGCGCAGTTCATCGCGTTTACACTCCGACCCCGCAAGCGGGGCCCGTTCATCTGCCCGGACGCGTCTGAAACCTCGCGCTGCCCAGGGCAATTCTCCGGCCCCGAGGGGCCAAATCCTCTGTCTCAGTGCCGGCTCGCTATGGCCCGAACATCCAAAACAGTGAAACTCACCGGACGATCCCGCACGCCATCGTGCGAACGCCCGTAGTCCCTACATAAGGGGGAAAGGGGGCCAGAGACAATGGGCAAGTTTCAGACGGCTCTAGGGGAGATCTGCAATCCCCGGTTGCACCCCGTCTCACCTCCTGCTCGCCCCCTCAAAGAAGCCCCGATCGCGCCACCGCCTCTTCCAGAGTCGCAGCGATGTGAAACCGTGGCGGTTCGGGCTCCTCGATCGGCGGTGCCAAATCCGGGACTTGGATGGTCACGCAGCCTGCCGAGCGGGCGGCGCGAACACCTGTGTTGCTGTCTTCAAACGCGACGCAGGCCCGCGGATCGACACCAAGCCGTGCGGCGGCTTCGAGATAGGGATCGGGCGCGGGCTTGGGTCGGGCGGAAATATCGCCACCCTGCACATGCAAGAAAAATCCCTCCAACCCCGCCCGCGCCAGATGCCGCTCGGCCGAATGCTGACGGGTTGAGGTAACGACGGCCATAGTCACGCCCTGCCCCGCCAAAGCCTCGAGCGCCTCGCGCGCGCCGGGCTTGAGTGGGATCCCTTGGGCAAAGCGGGCTTTGATATCCTGATCCCATGCCCCGAGAAAGGCAGGAGCGGCTTCGCCAACTGCCTCGGTCACGATCCGGGCCGTCTCGTCCGAACGGGTACCGACACAGCGCAGAAAGAGCGCCTCAGGCTCGGTCACGCCGAAGGGGCCGCCTACATTGATCATGCTGTCAAGACAGAGCCGCTCACTGTCGAGCAGCAGACCGTCCATGTCGAACAAGGCATGGCGAAGCTTTGCCGGGCTCACAAATAATCCGACCGCTGCAGGTTATACTTGGCCATCTTTTCGTTGAGCGTCCGGCGCGGCAGGCACAGCTCGTCCATCACCGCCACGATCGAGCCCTTGTGGCGGCGCATCGTATTGTCGATGAGCATCCGCTCGAACGCCTCGACGAATTCCTTGAGCGGCTTGCCCTCGGTGGTCATTGCCGGCCGCGCATCATCAGTATCGGCCATCAGGAGAGAGGCGATCGAACCGGTGCCGCGGCGGCTTTGCAGCACGGCGCGCTCGGCCACGTTGATCAGCTGGCGCACATTGCCGGGCCAGGGGGCCTGCAAAAGCTGCGCCGCTTCCTGCGCGCTGACTTTGGGCGCGTCGCAGCCGTATTCCTCGGCGAACTGGTCGCTGAGGGCGGTGAAAAGCGTCAGCACATCCTCGCCCCGCTGGCGCAGGGGCGGCACGATGATCCGCATGGCGGCAAGACGATAGAAAAGATCGGGGCGCAGGACGCTTTCGCAGGTCTTGTCCTGTTCCTGAAGGTTGCAGATGGCGACGATGCGGGTCTCGGGCGGGTTGCCCTGATCGTTGATCGCGGTCATCAGGCGGGCCTGAAGGACCGGGCTCAGCGCCTCGATATCCTCCAGAACCAGCGTGCCCCCCCGCGCCTCTTCGATGGCGGGGATCGGCTCGTCGTCATGGGCGGGGCCAAAGAGGCGGCGATTGAGGGCGTCCTCGTCGAAGGCCGAACAGGCGATCAGGACGAATTTCTTCGACGCCCGCGCCCCCACCGCATGCAGCGCATGCGCCACCAGCGTCTTGCCGGTGCCGGTCTCGCCCTCGATCAGCACATGACCATCGGCCTGCCCGATATCGAGGATATCCTCGCGCAGCCGCTCCATCGCGGGGCTCGAACCGATGAGCTTTTTCATCAGCGACGAGCCGTCCGAAAGCTCGCGGCGAAGCGCGCGGCTGTCGAGCGTCAGGCGGCGGGCCTGTGTGGCTTTCTTGGCAAGCTCGGTCATCCGGTCGGGATTGAAGGGCTTTTCGAGAAAATCATAGGCGCCGATCCGCATCGCCTCGACCGCCATCGGCACATCGCCGTGGCCGGTGATCATGATAACCGGCAGGGTCGAATCCACGCCCTTGAGCTTCCGCAGAAACTGCATCCCGTCCATGCCGGGCATCTTGATGTCGGAAACGACGATACCGGGATAATCGGGGCTCAGGCCCTTGAGCGCATCCTCGGCGCTGGCAAAGGTTTCGGTGTCAAACCCCGACAGCGCCAGCCATTGGCTGATCGACTGCCGCATGTCCTTTTCGTCATCGACGATTGCGATCTTCATCGCTTTGCTCATCGCCCTACTCCGCTGCCTCAACGTCTTCTTTATAAATAGGGAGCTGGACTTCAAATACAGCCCCCCCCTCCGGCGCGTTATGGGCGGTAAGCCGCCCACCGAGCTCGTTCACGATCCCCGACGAGATGGCAAGACCGAGGCCGACCCCGTCGCCGGGCTGTTTGGTGGTGTAGAACGGCTCGAAAAGGGCATCGAGATCGTCAATGCCGGGGCCATTGTCACGGACGCTGAGGCGGATCGTGTCGCCCACGGTCAGGAAGACATCGACGCTCGGGTCATCCTCGCCCTTGGTCGCATCAAGCGCGTTCCTCAGAAGATTGATGATCACCTGCTCAAGGCGCATCCGATCGCCAAGGATCATCGCTGGTTCGGACGGCAAGGTTCTTGTGATGGACACATCCCGTGTCCTGAGTTGCGGCTCCATCATCGCCAGTGCCGAGGTCACGGCCTCGCGGGTGTCGACCGGGGCAAAGCTGTCGGCGCCTTTGCGGGCATAGGATTTCAGCTGCCGGGTGATCGCCCCCATCCGCTCGATCAGATCATCGATCCTCTGGAAGGACGAGACCGCCTCGTCCATCCGCCGCCGCTGCACCAGAAGCCGCGCGCCAGCGAGATAGGTCTTCATTGCCGCCAAAGGCTGGTTCAACTCGTGGCTGACGGCCGCAGACATTTCGCCAAGGGCCGCAAGCTTGGAGGATTGCGCGAGGCTTTGCTCGGCCACCTGAAGCGTCTTTTCCACTCGCTCACGCTCGGCGATTTCCTTTTGAAGCCTTAGGTTTAACGCTCGAAGTTGCGCCGATTCCTGCTGTGAAAACAGCAGGCGGGTCGTGGCTTTGCGCGAAGAAACCCAGAAAACCAAAGCCAGCAACAGCGCAAAACCCATGATTTCGAGCGCCAGAACGCCGTTCACCTTCTCGCGGATCGAGGTGTAGGTGGTGAAGGTCACCATCTTCCAGCCCTGAAACGGCACCCGCGTCTCCTGCCGCAAGACGGCCTCGCCCTGAAGGTAGGCGTCTGCCGAAACCGTCGTCCAATCCTGCGTGGCACGGATCGCCCTTTCGATAGCCGACGGGGCCGACTGGCGCGCAAGGGCAGCGGCCTCCCCGAGCCCGTTCCAGCGCGGCTCGGTGGAGAGGATGATCGCCCCCGTGCTTTCGGTGACGAACACCGCATCCGAAACGCCGGCCCAGCCCGAGACGAGCTTTTGCAAATCGACCTCGACGGTCAGGACGCCCAACAGCGTGCCGCCCTCGTCGATCCGGCGGGAATAGACGAAGGAATAGGCGCCGGCCTCGGTCTGGTAGAGCGTAAAGACCGTAGTGTTCGAGCGCAGCGCACTGACGTAATAGGGATTGTTCCGGTGCAATTCGCCGATGTGGCTGCGGTCGGTCGCGGCCACGGTGCGGCCCGTGTTGTCAAGAAGCATCAGCGAGGCCGCGCCGATCTCGTCCACATAGCTCAGAAGCCTCTGGCTCGAGGTGGTGAATTCGTTGTTCTTGAGCGCCGCGATCAGCTCGGCATCCCGCGCCAGAAGCTGGGGCACGATGGAATTGCGCTGCAACTCGCTGATCAGGTTGCCCACATAGAGCGTCATCCTGACCTCGGCGCGGCTGCGGGTGGCTTCAGTGTAGCGCTCGGTCAGGAGCTGGTTGGTCAGAACAATGACCCCGATTGCCAATGCGAGGATGAAGGCGTTGAGCAGCCGCCAGAACCAGCGGCTCCAATTCCCCTGTTGGGGCGAAGTGGCGTCGATATCACTCATGACGCCAGACTAGGGCCGCCCACATGAACCCACAAGCGCGGCGAAGGGCGGCTCGCCTCAGGCGGCGGTCATTTGCGCAAGGAGGCTCGCAAAGAGCGGCTTGCCATCGGTGCTGCCGTGCGCGGGATCAACAGCGCGCTCGGGGTGCGGCATCATCCCCAGGACGCGGCGGTTGTCCGACAGGACGCCAGCAATATCGGCAACCGCGCCATTGGGGTTGTCGACATAGGTAAAGGCGATCCGGTCCTCGCCCTTGAGGCGGGCAAGTGTTTCCTGATCGACGAAATAGTTGCCGTCATGGTGCGCGATCGGCACGTCGATCTCGGCGCTCTTGGCATAGCTGCCGGTAAAGGCGCTGTCGGTGGTTTCGACCTTCAGTTTCACGGTCCTGCAAACGAACTTGAGGCCTGCGTTGCGCATGAGAGCCCCGGGCAGAAGGCCGGTCTCGGTCAAGACCTGAAAGCCGTTGCACACCCCAAGAACGAAACCGCCGCGACTGGCGTGCTCGATCACCGCTTGCGACACCGGCGACTGGGCCGCGATGGCGCCACAACGCAGGTAATCTCCGAAGGAAAATCCGCCCGGAACCGCCACCAGATCGACGCCCGCAGGCAGCTTGGCATCCTTGTGCCAGACCATGGTCACATCCGCGCCCGCCTGACGCAGGGCCACGGCCATGTCGCGATCACAGTTGGAACCGGGGAAGACGATGACGGCAGCTTTCATGGCGCGCTCCGGGCTTGCTGGGTTGCCCTGCCCATAAACTGAAATCTGGCTGAGGCAAAGTCCGATTGAGCACGCCAAAGCCCCTTTTCCGCGCGGCAAAACGCCCGACATTCGCGCAGCCAAACAAATTCCCACCACAATCTTTCCTTGCACCGGCCCAAGGCGCGCCCTTGGAAAACCGGCTTTCCCACCGAAGGTAGCCGGGACTTGATCAAAGGTGGGACCATGATCTCAATCAGCTTCTGGGCACGCGGCGACAATGCGACAGCCGCGAACGCGTCGATCAACTCGGTTGGGACATCGACAACTCCGGTAACCGAGCTGACGTTTGTCGCCGTTCAGGGCGCGAGCGCCCCGAACGATCCATATGGCGACATTCTGCTCGACCCCAATGGCGGGGCGGCCGATCCTGACACCCAGGTCATCATCAACAGTGTCCAGATGGACTTTGTCGTCGAGTTTTCCGGTTACCTGCCCACAACAGCGAAGTTCACCAAACTCGGTGTGGAGGGCAAGGAGGTTGTGGTCATCTCCGCTGGCGGCCAGCGCTATTACTTTATCTCAGATGGCAGCGGCACCTACGACATCATGTCGAATATGCCGAATGGATCAATCCCGGTCACCGGGGTCACTACAAAGACTGTAGTGGTCTGCTTCGCCAATGGCTCCTGGATTGCTACTCCGGCAGGGGAGCGCCGGGTTGAAACGTTGAAGGTCGGCGATCTCGTGGTAACAGCTGACGGCGACATAAGGCCTATACGGTGGATCGGTGCGCGGACAGCCACGATTTCAGAGATGCTGCTCAAGAAAGAACTCCGCCCTATCGTAATTCCTGCCGGCGCCCTTGGTCCCAACCTACCTCACAGTGACCTGCGCCTATCGCGTCAGCACCGGCTTGCAGTCGAAGGCTGGCAGGTTGAGATGCTTTTCGGGGCAGAAAGGGCGCTGGTTCGCGCCGGTCATCTGAGCGGAGCAGGCATCAATTCGGTTTTGCCAAAAGAGGCCGTCACTTATTATCATATTCTGCTCGACCAACATGACATGCTCGTTGCCAACGGCCTTGCGAGCGAGAGCTTCCAGCCCGGACCGGTCGGCCTTTGCGCCCTCGACGATGCCGCGCGCGATGAGCTTGAAAAGCTTGATCCTGCCCTTCTCACTCTCTCTGAGATTGCGGCGGCGCCTAGCCTCAAGGCCCATGAGACCGCACTCCTAATGGCCCATCTCCTGCCACGGACCGCGACAGTTCGGACCAGCACCGCACTTCGCCTCGCCGCCTAAAGCCTAGCGCCCAAAATCGGTAATCACAGCAACGCCCGGCGGGGTCGGCCCGTTGAAAGCCGCCAACTCGTGCGAGGCTTCGCAGAGTGTGATGCGACGGGTAACAAGTGGTGTCAGATCAACCCGTCCTGATGAAATGAGCGACAATAGGCTTGGATACCGCCATGCGGGCATCCCCCGCGTCCCGAAAAGCGCCAGCTGGCCGGAATAGACCGCGTCCATCGGGATCGGCATGGTCACATGCTCGCCCGCAGGCATTCCAACCTGAACCATCCGCCCGAGTTTGCGGAGCGATTTTAGCGCAGGAACGGTGGTTGCCGGCACACCGAGCGCCTCGATCGCCACATCAGCGCCGCCGCCGGTGATCCGGCGAACCGCTGCAGCCGCGTCCTCGCTTGAGGCATCAACCACAGCATCCGCGCCGAGCGACAGCGCGAAATCGAGCTTCTCCTGCACCACATCCACCACGACCACCCGCGCGCCGAGCGCGCGGCCCAAGATCAACGCCGAGACACCCACCCCGCCGCCGCCGAACACGGCAAGCCATTCGCCTGCCTGAAGCGCCGCCCGCCCGGTAAGCGCGTGCCAGGCGGTCGTCGCGCGGCAGCCGAGGGCCGCGGCATGGGCCGGGTCCATCCCTTCGGGCAATGCTGTCAGGTTGTGGTCGGCGTGCGGCACGGCGATCTGCTCGGCGAAACTCCCCGCTTGCGTGAACCCCGGCAAAGCCTGATCGGCGCAGATCGTCTGATGCCCCGCCGCACAATCGGGGCATTGCCCGCAAGCCAGGATGAATGGGGCGATGACCCGGTCTCCGGCATTCCAGCGGCGGACCTGCGCGCCC
>JAHEBR010000221.1 GCA_024642185.1 Marivivens sp.
GGGTCACGCGGGTCGCCAACGATCTTGCCGCCCTGCAAAGCCTTATCCGGGAGCGCCACTCGCGTTGACCATCGAATTTCACACCCTCTCCAACGGGTTCCGCATCGTCACTGAAAATATGCCGGGTCTGAAATCGGCCTCAATCGGCGTCTGGATCATGGCCGGCGGCCGCCACGAGCGGCTCGAGCAAAACGGCATCGCCCATTTTCTTGAGCATATGGCCTTCAAAGGCACCAAGACCCGCACGGCGCTTCAGATCGCCGAAGAGATCGAGGATGTGGGCGGCTATATCAACGCCTACACAAGCCGCGACACCACCGCCTATTATGCGCGCGTCTTGGAAGAAGACGTGCCCCTCGGCCTTGATATCATTGCCGACATCCTGACCAACCCGCTCTTCGATCCCGCCGAGATCGAAGTCGAGCGCGGGGTGATCCTGCAGGAAATCGGGCAAACCTTCGATACCCCCGACGATGTGGTCTTCGACTGGCTGCAAGAGGCCGCCTATCCCGATCAGCCGCTCGGCCGCACGATTCTTGGCCCGCCCGAGCGCGTCAGCGCGTTCAACCGGGCCGACCTTGCCGGTTTCGTCTCCGAACACTACGGCCCCGGCCAGATGATCCTCGCCGCGGCGGGCGCCGTCGACCACGACGCCATCGTGCGCCAGGCCGAGCGCCTGTTCGGCCACCTCTCGCCCGTGATCCAGCCGCCCGCCCCCGTGCCCGCCCGCTTCGGCGGCGGCGAGCGGCGCGAGATCAAGGCGCTTGAGCAGGTGCATTTCACGCTGGCTTTTGAAGGCCCCGACTACCGCGACCCGGCGATCTTTCCTGCGCAGGTCTATTCGACCGCTCTGGGCGGCGGGATGTCGAGCCGCTTGTTCCAAGAGATCCGCGAGAACCGCGGCCTGTGCTATTCGATCTTCGCCCAGACCGGCGCCTATGACGATGCGGGCCTGACCACGATCTATGCCGGAACTTCGGGCGAGCAGATCGAAGAGCTGGCCCTTATCACCATCGACGAGATGCGCCGCGCCGCCGACGACATGTCCGAGGCCGAAGTCGCCCGCGCCCGCGCCCAGATGAAGGCGGGCCTTCTCATGGGCCTTGAAAGCCCTTCGGCCCGCGCCGAGCGCTTGGCGCGGATGCTGCAAATCTGGAACCGCATCCCCTCGATCGAGGAAACCATCGAAAAGATCGACGCCGTCACCACCCGCGCCGTGCGCGATTTCGCAGGCCAGACCAACACCGCTGGTGCTGCGCTGGCCGTCTATGGCCCGGCCGAGAAGACGCCCTCTCTCGGCGCGTTGCGCGAAAGGCTCGTGGCCTGATGCTGGGGATGCGGCGCAAGGTCCGGCTCGAAACAGAGCGGCTGACCCTGCGCCCGCCGATGCATGGCGATTACAAGCCTTGGGCCGAACTGCGCGAGGCAAGCCGCGATCACCTCGCCCCGTGGGAGCCCACCTGGTCGACCGACCACCTCAGCCGCAAGGCCTTTACCAACCGCGTCTATTGGGCCCAGCGGTCGATCGCCAATGGGTCGGCCGTGCCGCTTTTCTTGATCCGTCGTCAGGACGAGGCGCTTTTGGGTGCCATCACCCTCGACAACATCCGCCGCGGCCCCGCCCAATCGGGCACCACCGGCTATTGGGTCGGCGCACCCCATGCGCGCTCGGGCTATATGCGCGAGGCGCTGCAGGCGGTTGTCCACTATGCCTTTGCCACCCTCGACCTCAGCCGCCTCGAGGCCGGCTGCCTGCCGGAGAACGCCGCCTCCCGCGGGCTTCTTGAGGGGTGCGGCTACAAATACGAGGGCGTGGCGCAAAGCTATCTCCAGATCAACGGCCGCTGGCGCAACCATGTGCTCTATGCCAACCTCCGGGGCGACAGGCGCGGTAAGACCGACGCAAGCTAGGTAATCGCACGGCAGGGGACGGGCATGACGATCTGGATTGCTTTGATGCGCGGCGTAAACGTTGGCGGCACCGGCAAGCTCCCAATGGCGGCGTTTCGCCAAATGTTAGCAGGGATGGGTTTCGAAATGGTCCGAACCTACATCCAATCGGGCAACGCTGTATTTCGCGCTGATGCGACCACGGCCGCTGCGCTGGGCGCGTCTATCTCGGAAGCGGTCGAGCGGGACTTTGGCTTCCGACGCAAATGCCATGTGCTCGACAGTGAGACACTGGAGCGGGCATTGGCCGATTGCCCCTTCAAGGTCGAAGAGGGGCAAGGAAAAGCGCTGCACTTCGTCTTTATGGATCCTGCTCCCAGCCAGCTAGATGGTGGCGCACTTGATGCTCTTGCCGCAAAGGACGAGGAATGGGCAGTTCGGGGCGATGTGCTCTACCTGTTCACACCGGCAGGACTTGGAAAGTCAAAACTCGCTGCCGGATACGAGAAGGTGCTCAACACGGATGTGACGGCTCGCAATCTCAACAGCGTGCGTGCGTTAGCCGCGCTAGCGGCAGCCTCGGCCTCGGAGGGATGAGCCAGATGATGTTGACCTCCGCAGACAACGCCTTTGTCGCCAAGCTGCGCGAGGGCCTGCCCGAGGCCGCCTTCCGCGAAGCCTCGGACGCCTACCTCACCGAACCCCGCGGCAAGTATCGCGGCAAGGGCGTGGTGATCGCCCCCGCCTCGACCGAAGAAGTGGCCTTCGTGGTCAAGGCCTGCGCCGAGGCCCGCGTCGGCATCGTGCCCCATTCCGGCGGGACAGGCCTTGTCGGCGGGCAGGTGATGCCCGAGGGGCCAACCCCCGTGGTCCTCTCGCTCGCCCGGATGAACCGCATCCGCGGCATCTACCCGGCCGAGAACGCGCTCGTGGCCGAAGCCGGCGTGATCCTTGCCGATGTGCAATCCGCCGCCGCCGCCATCGGCCGCCTCTTCCCCCTCTCCCTCGCCTCCGAAGGCTCGGCCCGGATCGGCGGGCTCCTCGCCACCAACGCCGGCGGCGTCAATGTCCTGCGCTACGGCAACGCCCGCGCCCAATGCCTCGGGCTCGAGGTCGTCCTGCCCGACGGCGCGATCTGGAACGGCCTCACCCGCCTGCGGAAAGACAATACCGGCTACGACCTGCGCGATCTGATGATCGGCTCCGAGGGCAGCCTCGGCATCATCACCGCCGCCACCCTGATCCTCGCCCCGCGCCCCCGCTCGGTGGCGACAGCGCTCCTCTCCGTGGGCTCCCCCGACGACGCGCTGAAGCTCCTGACATTGGCGCAAGAGCGCCTCGGCCAGACCATCTCGGCCTTCGAACTCCTCAGCCGCATGGGTTTTGACTTCATGGCCGAGACAGGCACCGGCGCCCCGTGCCCCATCGAAGGCAGGCCCGAATGGATGGTGCTGGCTGAGATTGGCCTTTCCGACGAGACCGGCGCCGAAGAGGCGATGATGGGCCTCTTCGAGGCAGCCCTAGAAGCGGGCCTCGCCCAGGATGGCGTGATCGCCAGCTCCGAGGCGCAGCGCACCGCCCTTTGGAAAATGCGCGAGGAAATCCCCGAGGCCAACCGCCGCATCGGCGCCGTTTCCTCCCACGACACCTCGGTGCCCCTCTCGGCAATCCCCGAATTCATCGCCCGCGCCCGCGCCGCCATCGAAGCCATCGGCCCCTACCGGATCAACTGTTTCGGCCATTTGGGCGATGGCAACCTGCACTACAACGTCTACCCGCCCAAGGGCGAGGCCAAGGCGGCCCACGCCCCCCGCCAGCGCGAGATCCAGACAGCGGTGCACGATATCGTCCACGCCTTGGGCGGCTCCTTCAGCGCCGAACACGGCATCGGCCGCCTCAAGGTCGAAGACCTCGAACGCTACGCCGATCCCGCCAAACTCGCCGCCATGCGCGCCATCAAACAGGCGCTCGACCCCAGAGGCATC